>NZ_WIVQ01000036.1:0-40664 GCF_009600545.1 Pseudomonas sp. FSL R10-1339
GCATGAGCGTGCTGCGCGCGCCCGGCCATCTGCTGCCACAGACCGTCTTGCCACGGATAAGCCTCAGCCACGGTGCATGCCCAGCAATTGCGGCAACAGGGCGTCGAGCTGGCCCTGCACCTGCTCCAGGGTTTGTGCGGCATCGATCAGGCGGTAGCGCCCGGGCTCAAGCCTGGCACGTTCAAGGTAGGTACTGCGCACGGCGTCAAAGAAGGTGCGGCCTTCCTGCTCAAAGCGGTCGAGGCGACCGCGGGCACTGGCACGGGCCATGCCGACTTCGATGGGCAGATCGAACACCAGGGTCAGATCCGGGCGCAGAGCCCCCTGAACAAAGGTCTCCAGGGTGGCGATGCGCTCATGGGACAAGCCCCGGCCGCCGCCCTGATAGGCATAGGTAGCATCGGTAAAGCGATCACACAGCACCACCGCGCCACGGGCCAGTGCCGGACGAATCACTTCGGCCAGATGCTGGGCGCGGGCGGCGAATACCAGCAGCAGCTCGGTGTCGGCACACATGGCGTCGTCGCTGGGCGTAAGCAGCAGCTCGCGGATGCGCTCAGCCAGCGGCGTGCCGCCGGGTTCGCGGGTCAGCACCACGTCGATGCCTGCGGCGAGCAAACGCTCTGCCAGGTACTCGCGATTGGTACTTTTGCCCGCGCCTTCGGGGCCTTCCAGGGTAATAAACAAGCCAGTCACAGGCGGCAATCCTTAATCAGTGTCTTTCGGACTTTGCGGCTCGACCGGGGCGCTTGCCGGTTCAGCAGCGGGGGTCGGCGCAGGGCTCGAACGATAATCGGCCCGACGTTTGATCTGGAATTCACGCACAGCAGAGTTGTGCGCATCCAGGTCATCGGAAAACGTGTGGCTGCCATCGCCCTTGGCCACAAAGTACAGGCTGGTGCCATCCGCCGGGTGCAGTGCGGCATAAATGGCCTCACGCCCGACCATGGCAATCGGTGTCGGCGGCAGACCGGGAATGGTGTAGGTGTTGTACGGCGTAGGCTCGCGCAAATGGGCGCGGGTCAGTTTGCCGTTGTATCGCTCACCCAGACCGTAGATCACCGTAGGATCGGTTTGCAGTGGCATGCCGATTTTCATCCGACGCACAAATACTCCGGCAATTTGCCCACGCTCTTGTGGCACACCGGTTTCTTTTTCCACCAGGGAAGCCATGATCAGCGCCTGGTATGGCGTTGTATAGGGTACGCCCGGGTCACGCTGTTCCCATTCCTGGGCCAGCACTTTATCCAGACGGTCGTAGGCCTTTTCCAGCAACTGGGCATCGGTCATGCCACGCACAAAACGGTAGGTATCAGGGAAAAACCGCCCTTCCGGGAATACCCCTTCGTGCCCGAGTTTGGCCATGACTTCGCTGTCGCTCAGGCCGTCGAGGGTCTGTTCGATTTTTTCGTGTTTGGCCAGGGCGCTACGCACCTGGCGAAAGTTCCAGCCTTCAACCAGGGTCAGGCTGTATTGCACCACCTCACCACGCTGCCACACACCGATCAACTCCTGGGCGGTCATGCCCGGAGTCATGCGATATTCGCCGCTGTGCAAAGGCTGGCCTTCAAGGTTAAAGCGCCAGTAAAGACGCAGCCAGAATGCGTCTTGCAGGTTACCGTCAGCTTCCAGTCGATTGAAGGTGCCGGTCGGCGTGGCGCCGGCCGGGACATCGAGCAATTGCTCTTGCGTCAGGTTCAGCGGCTGGTCGAGCGCCGAGTTGAGCTTCCAGGCACTGACGCCCAGCAGCAAGCCCGCCAGCACCAGACCTGTCTCCAGCAGCACCAAGATTTTACGTTTCACGAATCAGACATCCAGTAAGGTGCGAGCAATACCTTGCAGTTTACGGGTCAGCGGCCCCACCGGCCAGCTAAGGTCTGCAAAAGCGCGCACCGGCCAAATGCCATATACGCTGTTGCAGAGAAAGAGTTCATCGGCCTGTTGCAACTGCGCAAGGCTGATATCGGTAACATGGCAAGGGATGCCCAGGCGCCCGGCCTCGGCCAGCAGTGCAGCCCGCATCACGCCAGCCACACCGCAGCGGCGCAGGTCGGCAGTCAGCAAAACGCCGTCACGCACAATAAACAGATTGCTGAACACACCTTCAATCACCCGCCCCGAGGTATCGCGCATCAAGCCCTCGGCACAGGCCGGGTCTTGCCATTCGGAGCGCGCAATGACCTGTTCGAGTCGATTGAGGTGTTTGAGCCCGGCCAATAGCGGTTGCTCGGCCAGACGGGTGGCACAGTCGAACAGGGTGATACCGTGCAGCGCATTGGCTTCAGGCCAGGCAGCCGCCGGGCTGGCTTGCAGAATTCTTCGAGGCATGGCCCCGGGGGATATACCATAACCGCGCTGGCTGTCGCCGCGGGTCAGGATGAGCTTGAGGACGCCCTCGCCCATCGCGTGGGCGTAAGCCAGCAATTCGCTGCGGATCAGTGCTTGATCCGCAACAATCGCCAGCCGGGAACACCCTTGCGCCAGGCGCTGCAGGTGCAGCTCCAGCAGCAACGGCGTGCCAGCCTTGACGGCGATGGTCTCGAACAGTCCATCGCCATAGGCCAGCCCACGGTCTTTGAGCGACGCCAGGGCGCTCGCCGGTTGACCGTCGACCCAGCTTTGCATTACTCGGCGTACCGGCGGAACACCAGCGAGCCGTTGGTGCCACCAAAACCGAACGAGTTGGACAGCACCACATCGATCGGCATTTCGCGCGGCGTGTGCGGCACGAAATCCAGGTCGCAGCCTTCATCAGGCTCGTCGAGGTTGATGGTCGGCGGTGCAATCTGGCTGTTGATGGCCAGTACGCTGAAGATCGCCTCGACTGCACCGGCGGCACCCAACAGGTGACCGGTCATGGACTTGGTCGAACTCACGGCCAGGTTGTAGGCGTGATCGCCGAACACCGACTTGATCGCCGAAACTTCTGCCAGGTCACCGGCAGGCGTCGAGGTGCCGTGGGCGTTGATGTACTGCACCTGATCAGGGTTGACCCGGGCATCACGCAAGGCATTGGTGATGCAGCGTGCCGCACCCGCACCGTCAGCCGGAGGCGAGGTCATGTGGAAAGCGTCACCGCTCATACCAAAACCGATCAGCTCGGCGTAGATGGTCGCGCCACGCGCCTTGGCATGCTCGAGCTCTTCGAGCACCAGCGCGCCGGCACCGTCGGACAGCACAAAACCGTCACGGCCTTTGTCCCACGGACGGCTGGCCCGGGTCGGGTCGTCGTTGCGGGTCGACAGCGCACGGGAAGCACCAAAGCCGCCCATGCCCAGACCGCAAGCAGCCATTTCTGCGCCACCTGCAATCATCACATCGGCTTCGCCGTAGGCAATGTTGCGCGCCGCCATGCCAATACAGTGCGTACCGGTGGTACAGGCTGTGGCGATGGCGTAGTTAGGCCCCTGTGTACCCAGGTGGATAGACAGAAAGCCGGAAATCATGTTGATGATCGAGCCCGGCACAAAAAACGGAGAAATCCGTCGCGGGCCTTGCTCGTGCAGGGTACGGCTGGTTTCTTCGATATTGGTCAGACCGCCAATACCCGACCCCATTGCCACACCGATGCGCTCACGATTGGCGTCGGTAACTTCCAGGCCGGAATTGCGCACAGCCTGAAACCCGGCTGCCAGACCGTATTGAATAAACAGGTCAAGTTTTCGGGCTTCTTTGACGGAGAGGTAGTCCTCAACGTTAAAGCCCTGTACCGAGCCGCCAAAACGGGTGGAATAGGCAGAAAGATCCGTGTGTTCGATCAGACCAATGCCACTACGGCCTGCCAGAATGCCTTGCCAGGTGCTCGGAACATCCGCACCCAGTGGCGACAACATCCCCATACCGGTGACTACGACGCGTCTACGCGACACAGCACTCTCCTTTATTCTATTGACGACACTTTGCATCACACCTAAAGAAAAAACCGCACGCCAGAGCGGCAGTGCGGTTTTTCCATGACAGCGAGCAACGATTACAAACTATTACGCCTGGTGGCTAGTAACGTAGTCGATTGCTGCTTGTACAGTAGTGATCTTTTCAGCTTCTTCGTCAGGAATCTCAGTCTCGAATTCCTCTTCCAGAGCCATCACAAGCTCAACGGTGTCAAGGGAGTCGGCACCCAGGTCTTCAACGAAGGAAGCGGCATTGGTCACTTCTTCTTCTTTAACGCCCAGTTGCTCGGCAACGATTTTCTTGACGCGCTCTTCGATGGTGCTCATACCTTGTTTTCACTCCTAATGGACAAATTCAGGCAGCTGGCCAGTGGGCAAGTGTATCGAAAGCCTTTTCGGTTTTTCAACTGAAAGCTTTGCACTCACCCCGCAACAACCGGCCACCTATAAAAAGATTGCAGCTTTATAACGGATTTTAGACAGCTCGTATGACATTTTTTTGAAGCAATCCGTCACATTTAACTCATGTACATCCCGCCGTTGACCGGAATTGTAGCCCCGGTCACGTAGGCTGCACCGTCGGATGCCAGGAAAGCGACCACGTTTGCGATCTCTTGAGCCTGGCCCAGACGGCCCAGCGGAATCTGCGTCTGCAAGGCTTCGCGCTGTGCTTCTGGCAGCTCACGGGTCATATCGGTGTCGATAAAACCTGGAGCGACCGAGTTGACAGTGATCGAGCGAGAGCCCACTTCACGTGCCAGAGCACGACCGAAACCTTCAAGGCCTGCCTTGGCGGCGGCGTAGTTTACTTGGCCAGCGTTGCCCATGGCACCCACAACAGAGCCAATATTGATAATTCGTCCCCAACGGGCCTTGGTCATGCCGCGCAAAACACCTTTGGACAGGCGATACAGACTGTTCAGGTTGGTGTCGATGACATCATGCCATTCGTCATCTTTCATGCGCATCATCAGGTTATCACGGGTGATACCGGCATTATTGACCAGGATCGCCGGCGCGCCGAACTGCTCCTGAATGCTCGCCAGTACCGCAGCAACCGATTCATTGCTGGTCACGTTGAGTTCCATGCCAGTGCCCTGAACACCGTTTTCTTTCAGGGTGGCAGCGATGCGCTCGGCACCGGAAGCGGAAGTCGCCGTACCAATTACAATGGCGCCCTGACGACCCAACTCCAACGCGATAGCCTGGCCAATGCCACGGCTTGCGCCTGTTACCAGTGCAACTTTACCTTGCAAGCTCATGCAGGCTTCTCCTGATTCAGACCAGAGCCAAGCGCGCAGCGGCGAAGGCATCCGGGGTATTCAAATTGTGAGTGGTAACGCCTTCGGCACAGCGCTTGCTGATGCCCACCAGGACCTTGCCCGGACCGCATTCGACCAGGTCAACCGGACCATTGGCCGCCAGGGCCTGAACCGATTCAACCCAGCGCACAGGCTTGTACAGCTGCTCAAGCAAATCGCGCTTGAGGGTTGGCAAATCGGCTGCCACCGCGGCGCTGACATTCTGCACCAGGGCAATGGCCGGCATTTTCCAGTCGATCGCTTCAATGGACTCGGCAAAACGCTCGGCAGCTGGACGCATCAGTTCGCAGTGCGACGGTACGCTTACCGGCAACGGCAAGGCACGCTTGGCGCCCTTGGCCTTGCACAGTTCCATGGCGCGCTCGACAGCGGCCTTGGCCCCGGCAATCACGACCTGACCCGGCGAGTTGAAGTTGACCGCGCTGACCACTTCGCCTTGCGCAGCTTCAGCACAGGCAGCCAGTACATCGGCATCTTCCAGACCCAGGATCGCCGCCATGGCGCCCTGCCCGGCCGGTACGGCCTCTTGCATCAACTGACCACGACGCTCGACCAGCTTGACCGCCTCGGCCAGGGTCAGGCATTCGGCGGCCACCAGCGCGCTGTACTCGCCCAGGCTGTGGCCGGCAACGAAGTCAGGACGCTTGCCGCCTTCAGCCAACCACAGACGCCAAAGGGCAATCGAGGCCGCAAGAATGGCAGGCTGGGTGATATCAGTCTGGTTCAGCTTCTCGGCAGGACCTTCCTGAGTCAGCGCCCACAGGTCGTAACCCAGGGCGTCAGACGCTTCTTTAAATGTTTCCAGGACCAGCGGATGTGCCGCGCCCAGCTCGGCCAACATGCCGAGGGACTGCGAACCCTGCCCTGGAAAGACGAATGCGAGGGATGTAGACATGTAACAAGCCCCTAATGATCTTGTCGTCGGAGAATTGACGTCCTGCCGTGGCGGACGCAAGAAACTGACAGTTGGATGGCTGATTGGACCGGGCGGTCACATTTAAGCGCCCGACCGCTAAAACGCCTACGGCAACAACCCTTCAAGGCGCCCATACAAACGCTTTGGCAGGTCTTCATGGATTTCAATCAGCGCACGTTCAATTGCACTTTGAAAGCCCTGAGCACCTGCCGAACCGTGACTCTTGACCACAATGCCCTGCAAGCCGAGAAAGCTCGCACCATTATGCCGCGCCGGCGCCAGATCCGCCTGCAAGCGCCGCATCAACGGCAATGCCAGCACGCCCACGAAGCGACTGAACAGGTTGCGCCTGAACACCGCCTCAAGCCGGCTCGAAATCATCGTTGCCAGGCCTTCGCTGGACTTGAGCATGATGTTGCCGACAAACCCGTCACACACCACCACATCAGCTTCGCCCCGATACACCCCGTCGCCTTCGACAAAACCGATGTAATGCAACCCCGGCGCCGCCTGCAACAATGCCGCCGCCTCCTTGACCTGCTGATTGCCCTTGACGTCCTCGGTACCGATATTGAGCAAGGCGACCCGCGGACGAGGCACACCAAGCGCCTGCGCCGCCACCGAGCCCATCACCGCAAACTGGAACAACTGACTGGCCGTGCAATCGACATTCGCCCCCAGATCCAGCAACTGACAGTAGCCGGTCTGGGTCGGAACTGCCGCCACCATCGCTGGACGGTCGATGCCCGGCAAGGTCTTGAGCACATGCCGGGACAAGGCCATCAGCGCCCCCGTGTTACCGGAACTGACACAAGCTTGCACCTTGCCATCACGGAGCAACTCCAGAGCAACGCGCATGGACGAGTCCGGCTTGCTGCGCAGGGCATGGGAAGGCCGCTCATTCATGGCAATGACTTCTGAAGCCGGGACAATAGACAGGCGCGAGCGATCCACAGCCGAATGGCCAGCGATCAGGGATTCAAGTAGGGAAGGTTGACCAACGAGGGTCAGATGCAGCGAGGGAGTAGCAGACAGGCAGGCAATACAGGCCTGAACAATGCTGCGGGGACCGAAGTCCCCGCCCATTGCGTCGATCGCGATGACCTGAGCGGACAAGTGATTACTCGTCAGCGCCCTTGTCGATCACTTTACGACCACGGTATACGCCTTCTGGCGATACGTGGTGACGCAGGTGAATTTCACCGGTGGTTTTTTCTACAGACAGAGTGCTAGCCGAAAGAGCATCGTGCGAACGACGCATGTCACGGGCAGAGCGGGATTTTTTGTTCTGCTGAACAGCCATAATTGATTAACTCCTAAACGTTTGGGTCACGCTTTAACTGCGCCAATACACTGAACGGGTTGGACCGCGTTACCTCGTCCTCGCCTGGTTCGGGCTCATCGAGACCCGCCGGCTGCTGGCATTCTTCCGGATGATGAGCAGGCACAATGGGCAAGGCGAGCAAAAGCTCCTCCTCGATCAGTGCATGCAGATCCAATGGATCTTCGCCCAGTTCCAGCACGTCATAACCTTTCGGTAACGACTGGGTATTCGCACCCTCTTTCACCACGGCGTAACTGCATTCGCTGTGGATCGGCAGGGTGACCAGCTCAAGACAACGCTGGCAAACCATCTTGACCTCGACGTCGATGGAGCTGTGTATTACCACAGATCTACGTTCGTCGCGCTCAAAAACAAATTTAGCCTGGACCGTACCGACATCGTCGGAAAGCGGATCGCAGAGTCTCTCCAAATCAGCCAGCAACACTTCACCTTGAAGGGTAGTGCCACGATCAGCCAATTTGCGCGGGTCAACGTGAGGTGGAATCGGGTCATTCAACATAGGCGCAGCATTCTAGGGAGGACCCCTTCACGTGTCAAAGGAAATTGTGTCTGTGCGACATTGCGTACGAGCATTAGAATCGTCAACTGCCTACAGGAGTCGCGCATGCTACCTTTATTACTCGCTTCAAGCTCGGTTTATCGCCGCGATTTATTGTCTCGCCTGCGTCTGCCCTTCACGTGCAGCTCGCCGGATATCGACGAAGGCCATCATCAAGGCGAGACCGCCATCGAACTGGTCAAGCGCCTGTCACTGGAAAAAGCCCGCGCGCTGGCTGCCAGCCATCCGAATCATCTGATTATCGGCTCGGACCAGGTTGCCGTACTCGACGGACGGATCATCGGCAAACCCCACACTTACGAAAAAGCGCACCAGCAATTGACCACGGCAAGCGGTGCCAGCGTCAGCTTCCTGACCGGCCTGACCCTGCTCAACAGCCAGACCGGCCATTATCAGACCGATTGCGTGCCGTTTACCGTACACATGCGCAGCCTGAGCGCAGAGCAGATCGAGCGTTATCTGCGCGCCGAGCAGCCCTACGACTGCGCAGGCAGCTTTAAAGCCGAAGGGCTTGGCGTGAGCCTGTTTCAGCGCACCGAAGGCGATGACGCCACCAGCCTGGTCGGCCTGCCACTGATCCGACTGGTGGACATGCTGCTTGCCGAGGGCATACACCTGCCATGAATAAGCCGGGCAATCTGTAGCAGCTGCCGAGGAACGAAGGCTGCGTTCGGCAGCTGCTACGCGACATAGAGCCTCTAAACTTTTTGCCAGCCATAAAAAAACCGGCCCTCTTTCAGGCCGGCTTGTTTGAAGCACTCAACAATCAGCGCAGCGTCGGCCCCTGAAAGCCCATCCACATGGCCAATTGCTCAGCCACGCTGGCACCGAGCTTTTTCGAGAAGCGGTCGAAAGCCGATTCCTGCACCGTGAAGTCCACCAGCTCCTTGGCGCCGATCACGTCACGGGCAACCGAACTGGTATTGCCCAGCCCGTCAATCAACCCCAGCGGCAGCGCCTGCTGCCCCGTCCAGACCAGGCCCGAGAACAGCTCCGGGTGCTCCTTGTCTTTCAGGCGATCGCCACGCCCCTGCTTGACGCTGTCAATGAACTGCTGGTGCGTCACATTCAACACACCCTGCCAGAACTTGGTCTCATCCGGCTTTTCCGGCTCAAACGGATCCAGGAACGCCTTGTGGTCGCCCGACGTGTAAGCACGACGCTGAATACCCAGCTTGTCCATCGCACCGACGAAACCGAAGCCTGCCGCCGTCACGCCAATCGACCCGACGAGACTGGCCTTGTCGGCGTAGATCTCATCAGCAGCACTGGCAATGTAATAAGCCCCGGATGCCCCCAGATCGGAAATCACCGCATACACCTTGGTATCGGGATGCAGCCCACGCAGGCGACGGATTTCATCGTAGACATAACCCGACTGCACAGGACTGCCGCCCGGGCTGTTGATGCGCAGCACCACCCCCTTGACCCGCGGATCGTCAAACGCAGCCTGCAGGCTGGTGACCAGATTGTCGGCACTGGCCGGCTCCTTATCGGCAATCGGACCACGCACATCGATCAGCGCGGTGTAGCTGGAACCGCCGACAGCGCTGCGCTCCATACTCACCAACGGGGTAAACAGCAACAACACCGCAATCAGGTAGCAGAACATCAACACCTTGAAGAAAATGCCCCAGCGCCGCGAGCGGCGCTGCTCCTGAATGCCCGCCAACAGGGTTTTTTCCAGCAACTGCCAGCTTTTGTCACCACCGACAGTGTTTTCAGCCGCAGAGGGCGCCTTCCATTGATCGACCATGCACTACCCCAGCAAAGATCTTAATTAGCCTGGCGATCAAGCCAGGCACGCAACTCGGGAAAACTGTCAATTGCCAACCGGGGCTCGAACGTCAGCAAGCGCTCCATCGATTGAGCACCATAGCCTACCGCAACCGAGTCGATACCCGCATTGCGCGCCATCAGCAAATCAAAGGACGCATCACCCACCATCAACGCCTGCTGCGGACACACATCGCAATGAGCCAGGATCTGATTGAGCATCAACGGATCAGGCTTGCTGGCGGTCTCGTCTGCAGCACGGGTGATATCGAAGAAATCCTCCCAGCCGTGGGCCTTGAGCACACGATCAAGGCCACGACGGGCCTTGCCCGTGGCCACCGCCAGACGATAGCCCTGGGCACGGAATGCTTCCAGCGATTCCCGGACTCCCGCAAACAACGGCGAAGGCTCGGCATCCATGGCGATATAAATATCGGCATAGTGCTGGCGGAAGGCAATCACCTGCTCCGGGGGCATGTCGGGGTAAAGGGTCAGGATCGCCTCAGGCAACCCCAGACCGATAATCCCCTTGACCGCCTGCGCATCACGTACCGGACGCCCCGCACGTTGCGCCGCACCCTGCATCGCCGTGACAATCCGACCAATGGAATCAGCCAGCGTGCCATCCCAGTCAAAAATGAGCAGCTTGTACTCAGTAAGGGGCACTCAGACGCTCCACGGTTTTGGCCCACATTTCATCGACCGGGGCCTGGAATTTCATTTCAGTCCCATCGGGCATCGGCACGGTCAGCATGTAGGCATGCAGAAACAGGCGCTTGCCGCCCAGGTCGCGGATTTCCTTGGAGAACCCCTCATCACCGTACTTGCTGTCGCCGGCAATGCAATGCCCGGCATGCAGGGTATGCACACGGATCTGGTGAGTACGCCCGGTAATCGGTCGCGCTTCGACCATGGTTGCAAAATCACCAAAGCGGCGCAGCACCTTGAACACAGTGACCGACTCTTTGCCTTCGTCTTCGTTGACTTCAACCATGCGCTCACCCGAACGCAAGTTGCTCTTCATCAGCGGCGCACGCACCTGCTTGATGGACGCCGCCCAGTTGCCACGCACCAGAGCCATATAACGCTTGTCGATACCGTCGCCGCGCAGGGCCTCGTGCAAATGACGCAACATGCTGCGCTTTTTGGCGATCATCAGCAGGCCGGACGTGTCACGGTCCAGGCGATGCACCAGCTCCAGCTCCTTGACGTCTGGGCGCATCTGACGAAAGGCTTCAATCACGCCAAAGGTCAGGCCGCTGCCGCCGTGCACGGCGATGCCTGCTGGCTTGTTCAATATAATCAGGGCCTTGTCTTCATAGACAATGGCCGCTTCAAGGCGCAGCAACAAACCCTGGGCCACAGGCACCGGCTCGTCGCGCTCAGGCACGCGAACCGGCGGCACGCGCACGATATCGCCGGCCTGCAGCTTGTACTCGGGCTTGATCCGGCCCTTGTTCACACGCACTTCGCCTTTACGCAAAATGCGGTAAATCAAGGTCTTGGGAACACCCTTGAGCCGAGCAAGAAGGAAGTTGTCGATGCGTTGGCCGGCATATTCCGGCGAGACCTCAAGCAGCTGGACGCTGGGGGTCGGGGGGGTAGTCGTCGTCATGCCGTGAATGATAACAATTTTTTATGGAATTGAAGCACTTAATCATTGCTGCTATAGTCGCGAACGCCGCCAAAAGCGGCCTGGACAGAGGATTAACGGTGAACAACCGGCCCTGACCAACGCTCTTGATCAGGACGCGAGGCCGTCCTACGGGGCTTTTGCTGGATACGCAAGACCTGGAGTTGTAACAAGCGCAGGTGACATGAGGCCTGAAGCGAGCCTGGAAAGCAGAGTGCAAACTCGCCTTTTACGCCGATATTCACGGCCAGTTCACAAAGTGCAGTCAGCCTCGGGAATTTCGAGCGAATGCTTCGGAAACAACGCCTTTATTAGCCATGATGCGTGAACTCCCCTTTGGAGAACACGGTAAATGCCAACCCGCTGCGGATTCTGCGCGCGGCAGCACCCGAATTATCAGGGATACGTGTAGGGTGGAGATGCACAACCGCCGGACTGTGTAGCAATAGGCTTTATCAAGACGCTTCATCTCGTCCACAGCCGCCGGTTGATTCCTCCTCCTGACCAGACTTTTGCTTAAGAGGTGCATTAGCACCACAGCAAGCAGGAAGCGTAAGTCGCGACTTCGCCCCCAAGGGTCGAACCTCGCTGTACACAGGAGTGGCCAACAACTCCTGACGCACCTGACACCGACCATGAGAAGTCGTGTGTGCCGAACGCCGTTTCCGGTAGCCCGGAAACCGACGGTACAACATGAAAAGAATGCTGATTAACGCAACTCAACCTGAAGAGTTGCGCGTTGCACTGGTAGATGGCCAACGCCTCTACGACCTGGACATCGAGTCGGGTGCTCGCGAGCAGAAGAAAGCCAACATCTATAAAGGCCGTATTACTCGCATCGAACCAAGCCTTGAGGCTGCCTTTGTCGATTTCGGCTCCGAGCGCCACGGCTTCCTGCCCCTCAAAGAAATCTCCCGCGAGTACTTCAAGAAAGCCCCTGAAGGCCGCGTCAACATCAAGGACGTCCTGAGCGAAGGCCAGGAAGTCATCGTGCAGGTCGAAAAAGAAGAGCGCGGCAACAAGGGCGCAGCCCTGACCACGTTTATCAGCCTCGCCGGCCGCTACCTGGTCCTGATGCCAAACAACCCGCGTGCAGGCGGTATTTCCCGTCGCATCGAAGGTGAAGAGCGCAACGAACTGCGTGAAGCGCTGAACGGCCTGATCGCTCCTGCCGACATGGGCCTGATCGTTCGCACTGCCGGCCTTGGCCGCAGCAGTGAAGAAATGCAGTGGGACCTCGATTACCTGCTGCAACTGTGGACCGCCATCAAAGAAGCCTCGCTGGATCGCGCCGCACCCTTCCTGATCTACCAGGAAAGCAACGTGATCATCCGCGCCATCCGCGACTACCTGCGCCAGGACATCGGCGAAGTGCTGATCGACAGCGTTGAAGCCCAGGACGAAGCCCTGACCTTTATCCGCCAGGTGATGCCGCAGTACGCCAGCAAAATCAAACTCTACGAAGACAGCGTTCCGCTGTTCAACCGTTTCCAGATCGAAAGCCAGATCGAGACCGCTTTCCAGCGCGTCGTTGAACTGCCTTCCGGCGGTTCCATCGTTATCGACCCGACCGAAGCCCTGGTGTCCATCGACATCAACTCGGCCCGCGCCACCAAAGGCAGCGATATCGAAGAAACCGCACTGCAAACCAACCTTGAAGCGGCGGAAGAAATCGCCCGTCAGTTGCGCCTGCGCGACATCGGCGGCCTGATCGTCATCGACTTCATCGACATGACCCCGGCCAAAAACCAGCGCGCAGTGGAAGAAAAAGTCCGCGAATGCCTGGAAGCCGACCGCGCCCGCGTACAAGTGGGTCGTATCTCGCGCTTCGGCCTGCTGGAAATGTCCCGTCAGCGTCTGCGCCCATCCCTGGGTGAAAGCAGCGGCATCGTTTGCCCGCGCTGCAACGGCACCGGCATCATCCGTGATGTTGAATCGCTGTCGCTGGCGATCCTGCGCCTGATCGAAGAAGAAGCCCTGAAGGACCGCACTGCCGAAGTCCGCGCCCAGGTGCCAATCCCGGTTGCAGCGTTCCTGCTCAACGAAAAACGCAACTCGATCACCAAGATCGAACTGCGTACCCGTGCCCGCATCGTCATTCTGCCGAACGACCACCTCGAAACGCCGCACTTCGAAGTTCAGCGCCTGCGTGATGACAGCCCGGAAGCCCACACCAACCAGTCCAGCTATGAAATCGCTGCCGCTGCCGCTGAAGTGGAAGAAGTTCAACCGGCTGCTGCCACCCGCACCCTGGTTCGCCAGGAAGCCGCCGTTAAAACAGCACCGCCACGCACCTCGGCACCGGTTCCGACCGAAGCCGCTGCTGCTGCCGCACCTGCTCCTGCACCGGCGGCCACCATCGCCGAGCCAAGCCTGTTCAAGGGCCTGGTCAAGTCGCTGGTAAGCCTGTTTGCCTCCAAGGAAGAGCCTGCAGCACCGACCGTAGTCGAGAAGCCGGCAACCCCTGAGCGCCCTGCACGCAACGAAGAACGTCGCAACGGTCGCCAGCAGAGCCGTAACCGCAACGGTCGTCGTGACGAAGAACGTAAACCGCGCGAAGAGCGTGCTCCACGTGAAGAGCGTGCCGCTCGCGAACCACGCGAAGAGCGCAGCCCTCGCGAAGAAACTCCGGTTGTGGCTCAAGCCCCTCGCGAAGAGCGCGCACCGCGTCCACCGCGCGAAGAACGTGCGCCGCGTGCACCACGTGAAGACCGCAAGCCGCGTGGCGAACGCGAAGAGCGCGTACGTGAACTGCGCGAGCCTCTGGATGCAGCACCAGCCGTAGCCGCTGTGGCCGCTACCACTGCTGTAGCTGAAGAGCGCCCAGCCCGTCAGCCGCGTGAAGAGCGCCAGCCGCGCGCACCTCGCGAAGAACGTGCGCCACGCGAAGAGCAGGTTGTAGCTGCCGCTGAAGACGAAGAAGTGCTGAACGGTGAAGAGCAGTCCCAGGACGAGACCCAGGACAACGCCGAAGGCGATCGTCCACGCCGTCGTTCCCGTGGCCAGCGTCGTCGCAGCAACCGCCGCGAGCGTCAGCGTGACGCCAACGGCAACGTGATTGAAGGCTCGGAAGAGAACAGCGAAGAAGGCAACAGCCAGAACGCTCCTGCAACCACTTCTGAAGCAGCCGTCGTGGCCGTGACTGAAACCGTTGCCAGCCAGGTCGTCAGCGCTCCTGCTGAAGCCCAGGCGCACCAGCAGGCAGAACGCGCAACAGAAGTGGCCCAGGAATCGGCCCCGGCTGAAACCGTGGCCGTTGTTGAAGCTGACAAGGAAATTGTGGCTGTCGAAACACCTGCGGCCCAGGCCCCAGCCGTTGAAACCGCTGGCGAAGCAGCAACTAAAGAAGAAGCAGTCGCTGCCCAGGCACCGGCCACTGAAACGCCTGTTGTTGAAACTCCAGTAGTAGAAGCACCGGCAGTAGAAGCAGTGACGCCGATCGAAGCCGTCAAGGCGCCTGAAGTTGAAATTGCACCAGCTCAAGAAGCACAGCCTGAAGTCCAGGCCGTTGCCCAGCCGGTTGCAGCGACTCCAGAGCCAGTGGTTGAAGCCGTGGTGGAAGCACCAGCGGTCGAAACTCCGGTTATCGAAAAAGCACCGCATGCCCGCGAAGCCCGCGTTGTGCGCGCGCCAGTAGCAGAGCCTGCCGCTGTTGAAGCCGTAGCAGAGCCCGTTGCCGCACCTGAAGTGGTAACCGTTGAAGCCGCGGTCGAAACGATAGTAGCCGTAGAGCCGGCCCCCGTTGAGACTGTTGTGACAACTGAAGTGGTTGAGGTAGTGGTTGCAGCAGCTCCGGTTGTCAGCGCCCCAAGCAACGGTCGCGCACCTAACGACCCGCGTGAAGTACGTCGTCGCAAGCGTGAAGAGGCAGCTGCTGCAGCGGCCGCTCAGGCAACTGCGCATGAAGGCGTAGCCCAGGAAAAGGCACACGAGGATAAACCCCTCGCCTAATTCCAAAGGCCATTAAAAAGCCCCGCCAGTTCTGAACTGGCGGGGCTTTTTTTATGCCTGCGAATTAAATCAAAAAGGCCAGAACGAGCGACGACCTTTCTCCAGCTCACCGCGACATTGGCCAAGCTGTGCACCATAGGTTTTGGACTGCTGCTCGACTTTACGCGCCACCTGCATCAACCAGGGTTTGGCGCGATAGGTATTGCGACTGTAACCCCCCCTGCCCTCGTGATACGCCAGGTACTGGTTATAGGTATCCCACTTGGAGATCCCCAATTGACGCTGGGTACCCGCGGTGTACCAACCGATAAACATGATGGCGTCAGCGAAATTGTCGCGCGACCCGGAACTGCCCATGCTGTTTTCAAAGTCACGCCATGCCGGAGGCTGAGCCTGTGCATAGCCGTAGGACGGGCTGACCCGGCCCCACGGGATGACCCACAAAAGGTAAGCACGAGGCGGAAGCGCATCGGCAACGAAGCTGCTTTCCTGCTTCATGATTGCCATCGCAACATGCACTGGCGTGCCCCAGCGCTCCTGCATCGCTACCGAGTCTTTGTACCAGGCCGGATATTGCCTATAGATACTGCACAGGTTGTTTTGATCTTTAGGCGGAGCAGTGACACAACCGGTCAACGTCACCAGTGCCAACGCCAGCGCCCCTGCCGGTATGTGCTTCATTGATAGTCCAGACCGTTAATACAGGTTGGGCTCCATCTCCAGCTGCACCGCAAAGCGCTGCTCGATATCTGCCTGAATACGCTGCGCAAGGGCCAGCAACTGCAAACCGGTAGCCGACCCATAGTTGACCAGCACCAACGACTGCAGGCGATGCACTCCGGCATCCGCCTCACGAAAGCCCTTCCAGCCTGCAGTTTCGATCAACCAGCCCGCCGCCAGCTTTACCTGGCCATCGGCTTGTGGGTAACCAATCAGGCCGGGATGGGCCAATTTCAATTCCGCCGCCAGGCTTGCCGATACCAGCGGATTCTTGAAGAAGCTGCCGGCATTGCCCAACACCGCAGGGTCAGGCAGTTTTTCGCTGCGGATACTGCAGATAGCCCGACTTACATCACTGGCCGTCGGCTGCTCAATGCCCTGCTCGGCCAGGCGCTGACGCACAGGGCCGTACTCCAGATGCAGATGCATGGCCCTACTCAGGGCAAAGCGCACACGCAAAATCAACCAGCGCCCGGCCTGCTGCTTGAACAGACTGTCACGATAGGCAAAGTTGCATTCGGCCAGACTGAACTCACGCAACTCGCCGGTTTGCCGGTCGAGCGCTGTAAGGCCTGCGAATACATCCTTGATCTCGACCCCATAGGCGCCGATATTCTGCATCGGCGCGGCACCCACGGTGCCAGGGATCAGGCTGAGGTTTTCCAGGCCCGACAAGCCCTGCTCAAGGGTCCACAGCACGAAGGCATGCCAGACCTCCCCCGCTTCAGCCTCCACCACTACCCGCTCGCCATCATCTTCCAGCAAGCGGATACCGCGACTGGCCATGCGCAAAACCAGCGCTGGCACATCGCCGGTCAACAGCAGGTTGCTGCCGCCGCCAATCACCAGCAACGGCAACTTGTGCTCAGCCGCACACAGCAAGGCCTGGCGCACATCATCATCGTTGTGCGCCTGGGCAAACAGGCTGGCCTTCACATCAACACCAAAGCTATTGAAGGGCTTGAGCGACGCATTGACCTGCATGTCCAAACTCATGACTCCAGCAAACGCCGAACGCGCTCAAGATCTTCCACGGTATCTACCCCGGCAGGCGGAGCTTCAAGCACATCGGCCACGTGAATACGCACACCATGCCACAGCGCCCGCAGTTGCTCGAGGCGCTCGGTGTTTTCGAGCCAGCAAGGCCCCCAGCTGACGAAGTCATGCAGGAAGCCCGCTCGATAGGCGTAGATGCCGATATGTCGACGGTAAGGCACGCCTGCTGGCAGTGCGTCCGGGTGCAGTGCAAAGTCATCCCGCGCCCAGGGCAACGTGGCCCGGCTGAAGGTCAGCGCCAGCCCGTTGATATCACTGACCACCTTGACCACATTGGGATTGAACAGCGTCTCGACATCATCGATAGGCTCGGCCAGGGTCGCCATGCTCGCCTCGCCATGGGCCGCCAGGTTGAGCGCAACCTGATCGATCACCTGTGGCGGGATCATCGGCTCATCGCCCTGCACGTTAACCACGATGGCATCGCTGGCCAGACCCAGTTGCGTAGCCACTTCGGCCAGGCGATCAGTGCCGGATTCATGGTCGGCACGGGTCAGCAGCACCTCGGCGCCGAACGCCTTGCAGGCCTCGACAATACGCATATCGTCAGTGGCAACGACCACACGTTGCGCGCTGCTTTTACAGGCCTGCTCCCAGACATGCTGGACCATCGGCTTGCCGGCGATCATTTGCAGCGGCTTGCCCGGTAAACGGGTCGAGGCATAGCGCGACGGGATAACGACGGTAAAAACCGGGATCATTTATCCAGACGCTCTTCGGCAGTGAGGGTGCGGGCTTCGGTTTCGAGCATTACCGGAATGCCATCACGGATCGGGTAAGCCAGGCCTGCGCCCTTGCTGATCAGCTCGGTCTTGTCGGCACTGAGCTTGAGCGGGCCTTTGCAAACAGGGCAGGCGAGGATATCGAGCAGCTTGGTGTCCATAAATGTTCCCCTTGAGATGAGTTAGGGTAAAAGACGATCAGGTAAAAGACGCAGCAATTGTTGGTCAAACCACAACACAAAGGCCTCGGAAGGCACTGCATCAACAGCCAGATACCACCAGTCGGATGACGCGAAGTCACGGCACTTCACCGCGTCCTTTTCGGTCATGACCACGGGTAATGATGGCGAGAAATTCAATATTTCGGCGCTATAAGGCGCGTGATCAGCAAACGCATGAGCAATTGGCCGCCAGTGTAGCGTTTCAAGGGTGGTGAAGAAACGCTGCGGGTTGCCGATACCGGCGACCGCATGCAGAGCCTGCTGCGCAGGAAAAAAGCCCAGCGCCTTGCGCTCCCCACTCACCAGATTCACCAGTGCGGTGGGTTGCAACGCAAAGGCAAAACCGCCCTGCGGGTCGCTGGCAGCGCCGTTATAGAGCACCGCGTCAACGCTCTGCAGGCGCTCGACCGGTTCGCGCAGCGGCCCGGCAGGCAGGCAACGGCCATTACCCAGGCCTCTGGCATTGTCGATCAACACCAGCTCCAGATCCCGCGCCATACGGTAGTGCTGCAACCCGTCATCCGACAGGATCAGGTCCAGCGGCTCGCTGGCCAGTAGCGCCTTGATCGCCCGACTGCGGTCGGGATCGATCATCAGGGGCACACCGGTGCGCTGCACGATCAGCAAAGGTTCATCCCCCGCCTGCACAGCACTTTGCTCGGCGCGTACACGCCACGGCAGTTGCGGCGGGGTCGCGCCATAGCCGCGACTGACCACGCCAACGCGCAGTCCCTGGCGCTGACAGTGCTCTATCAGCCACAGGATTAATGGCGTTTTGCCGGTGCCGCCGACCGTGATGTTCCCCACCACGATCAACGGCACCGGCGGGCGATAGATCTCGCCCTCACCGGCGACAAAACGTACCCGCTTGCGCTCAACCACCCGTCGGTAGAGGCATTCGAGTGGTCGCAACAGGATCAGCAGCGGATGCCCGGCATACCAGGCACGCAGTAAACGATCGGACATGGCCATCAGGGAGTCGTCTGCGCCTCAACCGTGGTCATGCGCAAATGGCTAAAGCCGAGCTTGCCGGCCGCGTCCATCGCGGTGATGACCGCCTGATGTTGCGTTTTGCCATCGGCGCTGATCGACAGCGGCAAACGGGTATCGCCACCGGACTCTTTCTGCAGGGCCTCCATCAGGCTGGCCAGATCATTCTTGGGCAACAACTGGTTATTCACCGAGAAAACCCCGTCTGCGCTGATGGCGATATCCAGTTGCTTGCCATTCTGCTCATCGCTGGGTGAACCGCTGACAGCCTCCGGCAGATCGACGCGCAACTGGGTTTCGCGGGTGAAGGTGGTGGTCACGACAAAAAACAGCAACAGGATAAACACCACGTCAATCAATGACGCGAGGTTGATATCAACTGTTTCCCGTGGCTTGCGGCGAAATTTCACGCTTTGCTCCCGACCATATCGACTTCACGGTCGCCCTGAACCACTTCAACCAGCTTGATTGCCTCCTGCTCCATGCCAACCACCAGGTCGTCAACACGACGCTGCAGGAAACGATGGAAGAATACGGCCGGGATACCCACCATCAGGCCTGCGGCCGTGGTGATCAGCGCCTTGGAAATACCACCCGCCAGCACCGCAGCATTGGAGGTCATTCCCGAGCCCATGAACGAGCTGAAAATATCGATCATGCCCAGCACCGTACCCAGCAGCCCCAGCAAGGGTGCCATTGCGGCAATGGTGCCCAGGGTATTGAGGTAGCGCTCAAGCTCATGAATAACGCGCGCGGCGGCCTCTTCAATGCACTCTTTCATGATTTCGCGACCATGACGGGAGTTGGCCAGGCCCGCGGCAAGAATCTCACCCAGAGGCGAATCGGCACGCAATTGCTTGAGTTTTTCCTTGTCCATTTGCTTGTCTTTGATCCAGCCCCAGACCTGACCGAGCAGATGCTCCGGGGTCACGCGACTGGCACGCAGGGTCCACAGACGCTCGACAATAATGCCCAGCGCGGCAACAGAGCTCAGAATGATCGGCAACATCATCCAGCCGCCGGATTTGACCAGTTCCCACACAGTGACAATCCCCTCGAAAAAGTGTGCCACTCTACCACAGGGGCAGCGTCAATCGCGCCAGAACCGGCGTTGGTCGCGCATGCTTTCAGCCTTGCCCGACGCCCCCAGGCGAAACTTCACCGCACCCTGCTCGGCGCTGTCCAGTACCTGCACCCCCAGCGCCAGATACCGGGCCATCACCTGTGGATGGGGATGACCGAAGCTATTGCCATGCCCCCGTGAGATCAGCACGATTTCAGGCGCCAGGGCCTTGAGAAACACCATCGACGACGAGGTCTTGCTGCCGTGATGAGGAGCCTGCAACCAGCGGGTAGGCACGCCCAGCGGGCTTTGCAGCAAGGCACGCTCGGCCCTGGCATCGATATCCCCGGTCAGCAGCAACCGCTCATCACCGGCCTGCACCTGCAACACGCAGGACTTTTGATTACTGTCGCTGGCCCCCGCCCACTGCCAGAGTGAAAAACTCACACCATCCCATTCCCAAGTTTCCCCACTGACACAGGGTTGCGCCCGCAACGGCTCCGCCAGCCCCGGCACATCGCCGCCAATCACCCGTTTCACGCTGACGCCCCGCTGCACCGCCAGCGCCCCACCGGCATGATCCGAATCGGCGTGACTGAGCAGCATCAAATCCAGCTCGGCCACCCCCAATGAACGCAAAACCGGCACCACCACCCGCTCGCCCTGATCCAGATTCCCTGACTTGGGGCCTGCGTCGTACAACAGAGTGTGATTGCGGGTACGCAAGGCAATCGCCAGACCCTGGCCAACATCCAGCTGCAGCACCTCGACCTGACCGCGGGGGATCTGTTCACGGGGCGCAAACAGCGCCAGCAGCACCAGCGGCCAACCCAGCGGCCGCAAGACCATCCCCGCAGGCAACAACAGGATCAGCACTCCGGCCGCACTCAACAGCCAAATGTAAATCGGCACGGATACGGGCAACCACGGCGTAAACACATCGGCCAGCAGGCTCAAGCCCTGGACCAACCCATCGATCAGGCCACCTGACAGCCACAGCAGGTTTTCCCCCAGCCAGGGCACAGGCAACAGCAAGGTCCCCAGCAAAGCTGTTGGCAGCACTGCCAGGCTGATCCAGGGGACGGCTATCAGATTGGCCAGCGGCCCGGTCAGGCTGATGGGCAGATCGAGTATCCACAGCATCGGGAACAAGCCCAGGGCGATCAGGCCGTGAGGGCGCAACCACATGGCCCGCCACCCCCACGCCCCCAAGCGGCCACTGAAGGTAAAGAGAAGCACCGCCACGGCGCTGAATGACAACCAGAACCCAGCCCGCAAACTCGCCAGCGGCTCGACGATCAGCACGGCATTGAGCGCCAGCAAAAAAGGCAGCCACACGCCCAGTTGTCGAAACCACAAACGCCATGCCAGCACCAGCCCGAGCATCATGCACGCGCGCTGCACCGGCACTTCAAAGCCCGCCAGCACGCCGTAACCCGTGGCGCCAATAAACGCCAGGGCACAAGCCCAGGGTAACCACGGCAAACGACGTGGCCACAGCCCATAACGCGCCAGCAAGGCGATAAATCCATAGATCAAGCCGGCAAACAGGCCAATATGCTGGCCCGAGATCACCAGCAGATGCACCGTGCCGGTCGCTTGCAACAACGTCCAGTCATCGCGACTCAGACCCGATCCATCACCCAGTACCAGCGCCGCCAACCACGAAGCCCGGCCCTGGGCATCAACGCGCAGCAGACGCTGACGCAAGCCGTCACGCCAGGCGTGACTGGCAGCCTCCTGTAAATGCCCCTGCTTGACCGTACCGGTCGCACCGATGCGCTGCGCCAGTAACCAGGCCTCAAAATCAAACCCCTGAGGATTGAGCAAGCCTTTGGGTTTCTTGAGTTTGACCGCCAGCCGCCAGCGCTCGCCGCTGTTTACCGCAGGGCCGCCATACCAGCTCAGCCTGATAGTCGCGGGCAAAGCACCGTGGCGCGACTTTGCCCCCTGCAATTCAAAGCGGACGGATGTTCCAGACTGCTGCGGCAAGCCGATCACACGCCCCTCGACCCAGAGCGTACGCCCGTCGAATGATTCAGCCAGACGGTTATCCAGTGCCCTTTGCCCCTGAAAGCAGGCCCAGCACAGCCCAAGCACATAAAGCCCCACCGGCCAGCCCCTGCAGGCCAATAGCAACACCCCCGCCGTCACCATCAGCAGCAACCACCCGGCAGACGGTAAACCAGGTAAAAACCGCAGCGTGATCAGGCCCGCTGCCAGCGCAAACATCCCTGTGTACATGCCTATACTCAACTTATCCCTTTGACTCGGATTAGCTGGAATCCCGGGGCCGCGCTTAAGAAATTGTCACAAAGTCTAAATAGGCATCCTGTCGAATTTGGGCATACTGCCCCCTTGACCTAGGGAGAGGCCCATGCCACGGCGTTTGATCAAACGTTTCATGCCAGATCCGGCCCTGATCAGGGAACACAAGTCCTTACGATTTTTGGGCACCTTGCTCCATGATCCCAACCTCTGGCACCTCAACCGTCACTCCGTGGCCCGGGCAATGGCGGTGGGCATTTTCGCGGCCTTTATTCCCATGCCGTTCCAGATGCTTCTGGCGGCCTTTCTGGCAATAAGGGTTCGCAGCAATATGCCGATCTCCGTGGGCCTGGTATGGCTGACCAACCCCATCACCATGCCCCCGGTGTTTTATTGCACCTACCAGCTGGGCGCCTGGCTGATGAACGTGCCGGCGCGCACCCTGCCCGACGAACTGACCTGGGAATGGATCAGCGGCCAGCTCTCTACTGTGTGGCAGCCATTCTTGCTGGGCTCGGTGGTCTGCGGCGTGGTGCTCGGCGCATTGGCCTATTGCCTGACCATGCTCTATTGGCGCTGGTGGGTCAGCCATAAATGGAAAGCCCGCAAAAACAGGCACCCATAAAAAAGGCCCCGAACAGGGGCCTTTTTTTATCCGCATTTCACAACAACTACTGACGCATCCCGCGCCCGCTGACCAGCAGCCTGGCGCAGCCGAAGTAGAGCACGATGGTCGCCACCACCATAAAGGTCAGCGCGACACTGATCTTGATGTCCGAAACGCCCAGGATGCCGTAGCGAAAGGCGTTGACCATATGCAGCACCGGGTTGGCCAGCGACACGCTCTGCCAGAACGGCGGCAGCAGGGTGATGGAGTAGAAAACCCCGCCCAGATACGTCAGCGGCGTCAGTACGAAGGTCGGAATAATCGAAATATCGTCGAAATTGCGTGCAAAAACGGCGTTGATAAACCCCAGCAACGAGAAAATCGTAGCGGTCAGCACCACCACCACAATGGTCAGGCCCAGGTGATGCACCTGCAGATGGGTAAAGAACAGCGACAGCAGGGTCACGATCAGGCCCACGATCAGGCCGCGCAAGATCCCGCCCACGGTAAAACCGATCAGGATCGTGTGGGGCGACACCGGCGAGACCATCAGCTCTTCAATCGACCGCTGGAACTTGGCGCCAAAGAAGCTCGACACCACGTTACCGTAGGAGTTGGTGATCACCGACATCATGATCAGACCCGGCACAATGTACTCCATATAGGTGAAGCCACCCATATCGCCGATTTGCCGACCAATCAGGTTACCGAAGATCACAAAGTACAAAACCATCGTGATCGCAGGTGGCAGCAGGGTTTGCGGCCAGATCCGCATAAAGCGGCGGACCTCACGGTAAATAATGGTGTTCAACGCAATCAGGTTGGGACGCAGCTCCGAGCTCATACCGCCACCTTTGCCAGGTTTTTCTCGACCAACGACACAAACAACTCCTCAAGGCGATTGGTTTTGTTGCGCAAGCTCACCACTTCAATATTTTGCGCGGCCAATTGAGTGAACAGACCGGTAATGCCCACAACCTTGTCGACCTGGACCTCCAGGGTCGCGGCATCGAGCAACTGGCTCGGATAGCCGATCAACTGAGGGGCAGCCTGCAGCGGTTGCTTCAAGTCGAGCAAAAAGGTCTCGACATGCAACTGCCCAAGCAGTTGGCGCATGCTGGTGTTTTCGACAATGGTGCCGTGATCGATGATCCCGATATTGCGGCACAGCTGCTCAGCCTCTTCCAGATAGTGGGTGGTGAGGATGATGGTGGTGCCCTGCTCGTTCAGCCCGGTGAGGAAGGACCACATCGAGCGGCGCAGCTCAATGTCGACACCGGCTGTAGGCTCATCGAGGATCAACAGACGCGGCTCATGCACCAAAGCCCGGGCAATCATCAGGCGGCGCTTCATGCCACCGGACAACGAACGCGATGGCGTGTCGCGCTTGTCCCAGAGCCCTAACTGCGTCAGGTATTTTTCGGCTCGTTCCTTGGCGATTTTCGCCGGAATACCGTAGTACCCCGCCTGGGTCACGACGATATCGAAGGTCTTTTCAAACTGGTTGAAGTTGAATTCCTGCGGAACCACACCAATCGAACGCTTGAGGGCTGCGGGATTGCGATCAAGATCATGGCCAAAGATATTCACCGTGCCGCCGGTCTTGTTGACCAGGGTCGAGAGAATGCCGATGGTGGTGGATTTGCCGGCACCGTTAGGGCCCAGCAAGGCAAAAAAGTCACCTTCGGCGACATCCAGATCGATACCACTCAGGGCCTGGAAACCGTTGCCGTAGGTTTTGGTTAGCTGCCGTATGGACAGAGCGGAACTCATATCGGATTACGCACCAAGATGGGGGAAAGGGGATTTGTAAATAAGGGCGAACAGCCTGTAGGACAAGTCCGACAAGACCCTATGGTGCTTGGCCTCGCCGCACAAGTACAGTCGCCCGTATTAATAGTGGCTATTAAGTCAACGCGGTCATGACGGCATTTCGATAGGCCGGACGCTGCTTCAAGCGCTCATACCAGGCACTCAGGTGCGGCAGGGGCGGGCGTTCGATGGGCATTTCAAACCAGGCGTAAATGAAGCTACCCAGCGGGATATCACCCATGCCGATTTCATCACCGGACAAGTAGGGTTTTTCAGCCAGGGCCCGATCGGCCACGGCAAGCAATTCGCCGCTGGCCTTGATTGCGGCGTTGATTGCCACCCAGTCCTGCTGCTCGGCCGGCGTGCGCAAGACACCCCAGAACACCGTGCGAAACACCCCGGCAAAGGAAGTGCTGGTCCAGTCCATCCACTTGTCCGCCTGCGCCCGCACACGTGCATCGGTTGGGTACCATGACGTATCCGAGCCATATCTGGCAGAGAGGTAACGCACGATGGTGTTTGACTCCCACAGCACGAAGCCGTCGTCCTCTTCAATCACAGGCACCTGGCCATTAGGGTTCAACGCCCGGTACTCAGGGCTGTTGACCACCCCAAAGGCGCCGCCCGCCTCTACCCGGCTATACGGCAACGCCAGCTCTTCAACACACCACAACGCCTTGCGCACGTTTGACGAATTCTTGCGACCCCACACTTTCAGCATGATCTGGCTCCTGATTGATAGACGCCGAAGGAGTCTACGCCGGGATGACGAACTCCGTCTCCAGCGCGAGGTCACTATCCCTACAACCCTGATCGAAAGTTGCGACTAAGCTCACAAGGGTGCACGCCCCTGATTTCATGGAGGATTGAATATGCTGTTGTTGTGGATACTGGTTCTGATTGTTGGCATCGCCTATATGGCCCATCGCCGCATCGCCCCCCTGACGATCATTGCCGTGGTCGCGGTGTATTTACTGGCCATGGGGGTTATCGGCCATGTACCTGGCGGGTTGCTGGCAATCCTCTGGCTGCTGCTGGCCGCGCCCACGGCCCTGCTGCTGTTGCCCGAGCTTCGTCGCAAAATCTTTACCGCCCCCCTGTTCAACTGGTTCCAGAAGACCCTGCCGCCGATGTCGCAAACCGAACGCGATGCCATCGATGCCGGCACCGTGTGGTGGGACGGCCAGTTGTTTAGTGGCCGCCCCGACTGGAACCAGCTGCTGGCCTACCCCAAGGCCCGGCTGACCGAAGAAGAACAGGCATTTATTGACGGCCCAACCGAAGAGTTGTGCGCAATGGTCAGCGACTGGGAAATCGGCCAGGCCATGGACTTGCCACCCCAGGCCTGGGCGCACATCAAGGAGCATGGCTTCTTCGCCCTGATCATCCCAAAAGCCTACGGCGGTAAAGGGTTCTCGGCCTACGCCCATTCCCAGGTCGCCATGAAACTGGCCACCCGCAGTGGCGATCTGGCTTCCACCGTAATGGTGCCCAATTCCCTGGGCCCCGCTGAACTGCTGCTGCATTACGGTACCGATGAACAACGCGACCACTATCTGCCACGCCTGGCCCGTGGTGATGACATCCCCTGCTTTGCCCTGACCGGGCCACTGGCAGGCTCAGATGCCGGGGCAATGCCCGACACCGGGATCATTTGCAAAGGCCAATGGCAAGGTGAGGAAGTTATCGGCCTGCGCCTGAACTGGGAGAAACGCTATATCACTCTCGGCCCCGTCGCCACGCTGCTGGGCCTGGCGTTCAAGGCCCATGACCCGGACCATCTGCTGGGCGACAAAGAGGACCTGGGCATCAGCCTGGCATTGATCCCTACCGACACCCCCGGCGTCGAGATCGGCCGTCGCCATCTCCCCCTGGGCGCAGCCTTCATGAACGGCCCGAACTCGGGCAAAGATGTGTTTATCCCGCTCGACTACCTGATCGGCGGCCAGGAAATGCTCGGCAAAGGCTGGATGATGCTGATGAATTGCCTGTCGGTGGGACGCTCGATTTCGTTGCCGGCAGTGGGCACCGGCGCGGCCAAGTTCACCAGCCTGGTGACCGGCCAATATGCTCAGGTACGCGAACAGTTCAATGTGCCACTGGCCGCCTTCGAGGGCATTCAGGAGGCGCTGGCGCGTATCGGCGGCAATGCCTGGCTGATGGACAGCGCCCGCATGCTGACCGCCAACGCGGTGGATCTGGGGGAAAAACCCTCGGTTCTTTCGGCCATTCTCAAGTACCACCTTACCGAACGCGGCCGCGAGTGCATCAGCCATGCGATGGACGTGCACGGTGGCAAAGGCATCATCATGGGCCCCAACAACTACCTGGGGCGTAACTGGCAAGGGGCTCCGATCTTCATCACTGTAGAGGGCGCCAATATCCTCTCGCGCAACCTGATGATCTTTGGTCAGGGCGCCATCCGTTGCCATCCCTTTGTGCTGAAGGAAATGGCCTTGGCCGGGCGGGAAGATAAAGATCAAGCCATGCTGGAGTTTGACGCCCTGCTGCTCAAACACATTGGTTTTGCCATCAGCAACGCTTCCAGCACGCTGGTGTTGAACCTGGGCATTGGCCGTTTCGAAGCTGCGCCCAGCAACCCGTTGAGCCAGGGTTACTTCCGCGCGCTCAACCGTCAGGCGGCGGCGTTCGCCCTGCTCGCGGACCTGAGCATGATGCTGCTGGGCGGTGAGCTCAAACGCCGCGAACGCTTGTCTGCGCGCCTGGGCGATGTGCTGAGCCATTTGTATCTGGCGTCGGCCGCCCTCAAGCGTTATCACGACCTCGACTCGCCGCAATACCTTGATCCGCTGTTCAAATGGGCTATGGAAGAAAGCCTGGGCCACGCTGAGCGCGCACTGGATGAACTGTTGAAAAACTTCCCGAGCCGAACGCTGGGCTTTCTGTTGCGCGGCGTGGTATTTCCGTTTGGGCGCCGGCATACCGGTCCGTCGGACGCACTGGATGCCGAGGTCGCTGCAGTATTGGGCCGCGCCAAAGGGGATCCGGCACTTGAAGCCGTGCTCGCTGGCTGCTACCGCCCGCAATCGCCGGATGACGCTGTGGGCGCCCTGCAACATGCCAGCAACCTGCTGAGCGAAGCGCGCCCCCTGCACAAAAAACTCCACGAAGCGCTGAAAAGTGGCCAGGTAAAACCCGCTGCAGGAGAACCGTCCATCGATGCCGCGCTGCAAGCCGGGGTACTGCAACCGGCCGAAGCTGAAACCTTGCGCACCGCCGAAGCCGCACGACGCAAGGTCATCGACGTGGATGACTTCAGCAAGGAAGAACTCAGCCACACAGAAGGAAAGATTCGATAACAGGACAGCGAGCGCGATGAGCTTTATACTCTCGCGCCCGTTTTACCCTAGAGGACACCCGCAATGGCCACCAACGATCTGAACCACAACCTTGTCCTGCTCGACATTCTGCGCAGCATCCTGGTTGCTGTCGGTGACGCTGAGCAGATCCCCGAGGAAAGCCACGCGCTGTTCCTGGAGCGTTTTGACGACATGCGCAGCTCGTTGCCGGTTGACCCGATCAACAGCCAGTACCTGGGCCAGGACATCATGTGCCAGGTAATCGAGCGCTATCCGCAGATCGCCCACCTGGTCCCGCGCGACCTGCTGTGGTACTTCGGCGGCGCCTGCTTCAACTTCCTGTCGGATGAAGAGCTGGACATGTATCAAGCCCTGGAAGAGCGCCGCCACGAAGCCGAACTGAACGATGAGCCGTTTGACTGGAATCAGGAAAAACAACTGATGGCGCTGCCCACGACACAAGACAGCCCGCAGCACTGATCGCAGTCCGACCCAAAAGCCCGCCCGGTTTTGCCTGGCGGGCTTTTTTTAAAGAAGCAAAAGCTCTGTAGCCGTTCCAACGGCTGCGTTCGGCGGCGCAGCCCTCGGCAGCTGCTACGGATTACGCCACATCTCCAGCGTAGGTTCCTGCGCCATCCGCTCCACCAGAAAGTCGATAAACACTCGCAGCTTGGGCGGCAAATACCGGGTGGGCGTTTGTAGCAACCACACGCCGCCGTGGTAGGAAGCAATAAAATTCCACTCGGGCAGCACCTGCACCACCACCCCCTCCTCCAGCGCCTGGCGTGCCGTAAAGTACGGCAAGCTGCCGATCCCGATATGCTGCAACACCGCATCCAGGCGCACGCCCGTATGATTGGCCGCATAACGTCCGCGCACCCCCACCGTTACCGACCTGCCACCCTGCCTGAATTTCCAGCGCGCATCAGCCGGGGTTTCCCCCAGGTAAATGCAACTATGGTCACGCAAGTCCTCAGGCTGCTGCGGTACCCCGTGCCCGGCCAGATACTGCGGTGTGGCGCAGAGTAAATGCTCGATCGGGAACAGTTGGCGCCCCACCAGCCCCGGTGGCGGCTGGTCGGTAATGCGAATGCTCAAGTCAATGTTGTCATCGATCAAATCGACATAACGATCCTCGAGGATCAATTGCACATCAACCTTGGGGTAACGGCGCAGAAACTCGGGCATATGGGGATGTATCACATACCGCCCCACGGCCTTGGGCACGCTCAGGCGAATGAGCCCCTCGGCCTCCCGGGTAAAACGCCCGCTCAGGTCCATCACCGCCTGAGCCGAACAGGCCATTTCATCGCAACGTTTGAAAACCTCTTCACCTGCATCGGTCAGGCCGAGCTTGCGGGTTGTGCGTTGCAGTAAGCGAATGGCCAGGGCTTTTTCCAGTCGGGCAACACTGCGACTGACCGCCGAAGGCGATGTGCCAAGCTGACGAGCGGCTTCAGAGAAGCTGCCTGCCTCGACCACTTTCACAAACACGACCATTTCAGCCAGTAATGACAACGGGAGATTTATGCTCACAGCGCACAGGTCCATTGAAAATTTGATGGATTATCACACTCCTGGCTCCCCCCCTATACTAAAAACGAAACCCGCTCAGGAACACCTCCATGACCCAACGCCTGTTTTTCAATGACGACGCCGTGAGCTGCGAGGTCGAAGTCATCCACTGCGCGCCCCAAGAAGACGGGTTTGCCGTCATCCTCTGCGCCACCCCCTTTCATCCCCAGGGCGGCGGGCAACCCAGCGACACGGGCTGGATCGGCGACAGCCAGGTCATCAAGGTTGTGCAGGGACAGGATGCTATCGTGCACCACGTCAGCGTGCCCGTACCGACAGGCCGGGCACAGGCTCAGGTCGACGAAACCCGCCGTCGGTTGCATGCCCGCCTGCATTCGGCCGGGCATTTGATTGGTGTATGCGGCGAGCAACTGGGCTGGGTACCCACCAAAGCCCATCACTGGCCAGGCGAATGCCGGGTAAGCTTTGTAGCCGGCGACAATCCGCAACCCCTTGAGGCCGAGGCCGTACAGCACACCCTGGCACAATGGATCGCTGCCGACCTGCAAAGGCATACCTGCCTGGACTCGGAGCAGCGCGCCATCCGTTTTGGCGAGCTGCCGGGCTATCCATGTGGCGGCACCCATGTGCAATCCCTGGCTGAACTGGGCACCGTCAACGTGTTGTCCGTAAGTCAGAAAAAGGGCGTGCTCTCAGTACGCTACGCTCTGGCCTGACGCAATCAAGGAAGGGATAAAAAAAGCCGCTGCGCCATGGCCCGATCCAGTTTGGCGCGATACACCGCGATATAGTCATGGGAACTCTGTGCCCGGGCGTACAACGCCTGTTCACTCAGGGTGCGCTGTTGGGCCGTTTTCAAGTGGGCCACGTCAAAGTCGGCGGCGAGTGTGTCCATTGCCTTGTAATGAAAATGTGCAAACCACAACTCATTACCCTCCAAAGTGCTAATGGCGTATTCCTCAAGATAATCCTTGCGCTGGCCTTTGGACAAAAACCGCCGCCTCCCCACGCGGGTAATGTTTACCTCGCCCTGGGCCTTTAAATACTCGACGTTGGCACCCGTTGGCGGCAGCCGCTTGATAATGCTGATGCGCAGGCTTCGGCCCTCGGCGCGCAACCTGCCGGCCGCCGCCTTCAGGTCGGTAATTAATGCCAAAGCGCCAGCTCTGCGCTCTTGAGTCAGGGGCTCAACCTCAGGGCTGGATGTGAGCACAATCCGCTCCATCTTCTGCGCCACCTCGTCGAGTGAGCTGGCTTTGAAGCTCAGAATTTCTTCTATTTCGATCGGTATTCTGGATGTTGCAGCGCTTGCCCTGTTCTGTGCAATGACTCCCGAAATCCGCTCCAGCAACGTGCGGGCGTCAGCCTGGAGTCGGGATAACGACTTGGCTTGTGAAGCCTGAAGAGTGGGTGGTCTGCTGCTACCGATTTCTTCCCATTCTCCCGCCTCTGTTTTGCGATAGGAGCGGATATTCATTTGATCGATGCCCTCAGTCACATCGACGATTTCATCTTCAGACTCCGAGGACGGAGGACGACGCTGCCCTACCAGCGTCAGGTTTTTTGTGGTCTTGATTACTTGCTGAGTCCCGCGGGACGATCCTGCCCCGGCTCCTGGCTCATTGATCAGGCGACTGGGGCCTGGCCGGGGCTCTTCTGCTTCAGAAGAGGAGCTTTCGGACTCACGGATAACATTCTGCATCTGGGCTTCTGCAAACGTTCTCAGGCTGCTTAGAACCTCAATAATGTCGGGCAGATATTCATTACGGAAATGCTCGGAGCCAAGACTGACAAGGTTCTGGCAAACGCCTTCCGCTGCGTCGTATTTTTCGATGGTCTTATCGAAGAAATCGAGATGCTCTCCGGGATACTTCGTCTCTTCACGGCGCAAGCTTAATTGCGACCAGGCGGTATCAATCAATGTTCCTTGCCCGAACAGATCAAATGCATATTGCTCTTCAGGTATGAGGTTGACCGCATCACGGCGGATCACCAGTTCGCACAGGGTTTCCAGGTAGGCGGCGGACCAGTGGCGGTCGAAATAATCCCGATTGGGTTGATTGATTATCTCTTCCAGTGCGCTGTATCTGGGCAACGGCCTGGTTCTGACCTCATCAAGGGCATCGCACTCGCGCAGCGAGTTTTTATATAACCGCGCCTCTAGCCGTTCGGCCTGTTTCAAGTTGGTAATCCAGCGCTCATAGGGAGCACTCGAGCCATTGTTTATCTCTGCCAGAACCTCCAGCAGCGAAGCGGTATAAGAGACCCTGGAGTTGGATACCGGCAGTTCACGGAGCGCTTCTTCCAGGTAGTTCTGTAATTTGAACAGCCTCAAGGTCAGCTGTACCCAAGTCTCCTGTGTTCTGGCCTCAAAGCCCTCCAGGGGGATAATTTGGTTCGACCTGGTTTTGACGTTGATCATGTCCAGCACACCCGCGCGCCACGCTTCCAGCTCAGCTTCGTAGCGATCAACAAACGTCGCTCGCCGATCGGGAAATTTAGTCAGCAACTCTTCAGTCAGTTTCAGCACTCGGTCGCGCCTCAGAAGCTCTTCGTCCAGGCGTTCGGCCTCTTGCTGCAACGCGGCCACTTTCTGGGTCTTTTTCTCGCGCAATGCCTGAATGGTTTTTTTGGGACCTCCGCCGCGCAATCCCAAACGCAGATCGAGTTGCCACTGCCCGGCCTCATCCCTTCTCAGGCGCGGGCCAAATCTTTCAGGCTGCCTGTCGTCCTGGATCACCAGCCCATCCGCGTCACGGCCAACGCGATAGGTTTTGGCACCGATCTGCACATATGACTTGCCCTCATGGTTGATAACACCTTTTAAGGGGCCTACTTCGATGCGCGTGCCCTGGCTCAAGTCCAGATCCAGCACAAAAGTGTCCAGGCTTGCCTGCTGCAGCTCTGTCAAACGGGGCTGAGCACTGAACCATGAGAAGTCCAGGGACGAATACTGGCTGGCAGCACGGGGTTCAATATCGGGCTGTTTCTTTTGCGCGATAACGCTAGCGGACACTGGCTCAACCGCCGGGAGGGCCTCAGGTTTATAGATCGTAAACAACGGTTCATCGACAGGGGCACTCAAGCGTAACCGGGCAGTGGCTTTTGCCTTGAATCTCAGACCTTCGTGCAGAAGTGCCAGGCTGATATTGAATAAAAGATCGATAACCGTTTGTTGCCCCGCCTCTTTATCGCCATCAATTCGCGCCTGCAAACCGCTATCAAGGCTCAACAGGGTCTGAAAAAGCCAGGCGGCTTTCTGCAAGGGCCCACTGAGGAAAAACGTCAACCCGTTAAACAGGCTCCAGCCATAGTGCTTGAGCAGCATCCAGCGACGCTCAGAGGTCGACACCGTCTGGTTGTCCGCCATGCTCATCAACGCACTGACGTTGGCGTCAAACATCGCCCCGTAGTAGTTGCCCACCAGGCTACGCGTACTCAAGGTCGCCGGGCGACGTGGCAACAGGGCCAAAAAACCCTCCAGCAGTACATTCTCCAGATGCGGTCGCGCAAAACCGCCGTCGGCGTAATAACCACGGGCGTCATCGTCCAGCCAGGTCAATATGCTTTCTTGCAGCTCACCCAGATGCTTGATGGCGTCAAACAATGCGGGCCAGCTGGCATACTCCAACAAGGGTTCAGGGGCAAAAGGCCGGTACAGGATAAAGGGCCCTGTCTGGATATTCAGCGAGCCGAAGACAAACATGTTCGCCGCCGTATCAACTCTGGCCCCTTCATAGGCGTAAAAGCCCAGGGGCCGCACGCACACATAGTCATGGCTGACCGACCGTTGCGCGTCGTGGCGCATGACCTGGGTGACCACATGCAAGCCCTGCGGGGTAAAACCGGCTTGCCCCCTGATTTTTTTCTCCAGGGCCAACAGCGGCAATTGAATTCTCAGTTGGGCCGCATATAACGCCTCGCGCTGCATGACTTGCTTGTCGTCGTCCACCAGGTAACCCTTGAGTAGCGCGATATAGCCCACTCCCACATCTAGCTCATCCACAAGGCTTTTCACGTAGCCACTGGTCAACCAGTCAGGTACTGGGGCGCCTGTGCGATCCTTGACCGCGATCAGGCCGACTGGCCAGCCGCCTCTGTAGCCAAGGACAAACTCGACAAAAGACAGCACATCGTCGCTGAAAACAGGCAGCTGCAAGTTTTCGACCCCCACGTCATGTATCTCAATGTGCGAGATATCGAGGCCTGACCGCGGATGATCGCGCTCGATGCGTTGCCTGATCATTTTCTCGGCGTACACCGGCAATGCATCAATACCGTCCAGAAAGGTGCGGCCCCGGGTCTGGCGCTGCCAGATCACTTCTGCGCTCATCAACCTGCTGTAGTCCAGTTGATCCACGGAGCTGGCCTGCTTGAGCCACTCGGGCAATACGGAGATCACATTCTCCAGGTGCGGGCGTTCCTGCTCGCTGAAAAACGGGAACATCGCAGCCGCTTCGTCCAGCACCTGCTCCAGTCGCCCGACGCTCCATTTGCCTGCCTGAGCGGCTTGCCCCACACGCACCATGTTGCGCAACTGCTGGTCGAGCAAGGTGCGGGCCAGGCCGGTGATAAAGTCCCCCTCGGGCTCATGCAGACTCCAGCTCAACAACCGAACGGGGGCAACCTGCAACACACGAGTCAGCATGCAGGTAGCGAACGCCTGTACCGAGCTGAAGGACTCAACCCCGTGCTCCAGTGAATAACCGAGCACAATCAGGTGATCGGGCATTTGCCGGGTGATCAGCACCACACCCGGCAGTTGAAAGCGCCGCCGAACGTTGTTCTCTGTACCGTCGATATTGACCAGATAGGCGTGCACCGGGGTTTCGAGGGTTCCTCTGGCCCGATTGTCCCTGTCAGGGAAGGATGCAACCACCGCCAGCACGACTGCCTGATCGGCAGGCAAGGCAGGCACGCGGTTTTGCATCAGGGCGGCACCCCCCAGGGCCATCCGTAACACTTCGCTCAACCATTGAAGCGGGGCCAATGAGCCGTTTTGCCTGTCACTCCAGAATTCGGCCAGCGCCTGTTGATAGGCCGCAATCAATAACCCCGAATGGTCGTTGATGATGCTTTGCAGCTCCGCCATGTTCACCGCCAATGGATGCGCAGACAGTTCGTTTTTATCGACGCTCAGGCGGTGAACCCCCTGGATAAGCACCACCGGCGTTGAGTCGATAAAGCACTGAATCATCACATCCGCAACGGCCATGAAACGATAGCGCCTGGGCATGCCCGGTGAGTTCTCATGGCTCAATGGTTCAGCGATAGCGAGCTGCGTAAAATCCACGTTCAGGGCCGGGTATTTATCCTGTAGCGCTTGCTTGAACCAGCTGGCAACGACACCTTGAAACGTCGGGCGCAGGGCAAAACTGTGACCCGCAAAGCTACTCAGGGCCGAGTAGCGGATCATGGCATCAGGGGTGGTCGAAAGTGTTTTCATGACAGTTCATCGCGTTGAATTAGACGAGGGTTACGCCCGCGAGAGGCAGAACCGGATCGGCTGATTAAACGCAATGAATCCGCATTACAGGCGGTATCTGGATATGTACAGAATCAGGCACTGGTGCGCCGGCGCTGGACGAAACGACCGACGTAGTCATCTGCCGGAGCCTGCAGAATCTCTTGCGGGCTGCCGACCTGGATCAACTGCCCGTCCTTGAGTACGGCAATACGATTGCCAATGCGCAACGCTTCGTCCAGGTCATGGGTGATAAACACGATGGTTTTTTGCAAAGTGCGCTGCAATTCCAGCAACTGATCTTGCATCTCTGCACGGATCAAAGGATCCAGGGCACTGAAAGCTTCGTCCATCAGGATGATGTCGGTGTCGGTGGCCAATGCCCGTGCCAGGCCGACGCGCTGACGCATGCCGCCCGACAGTTGATGAATGAACACCTGCTCGTAACCTTGCAGGCCGACCACGGAAATCCAGTGGAGGGCCCGCTGCTGGCATTGCGCAACACTCTCGCCCCGGACTTTCAGGCCATAGGCGACGTTATCCAGTACGTTGCGGTGAGGCAGCAGGCCAAAATTCTGAAACACCATGCTGATCTTGTGCCGACGAAAATGGCGCAAGGCAGGCATGTCGTAATCCAGGATGTCTTCTCCGTCGACCAGGATCTGACCACTGCTGGGGTCGATCAGCCGATTGAGATGACGCACCAGCGTGGACTTGCCTGACCCGGACAAGCCCATGATGACGAAAACCTCTCCCGCCCTGATCGATAGCGAAATGTCATTGATGCCCACCACGCAGCCTGTTTCGGCCAGCACTTGGTCTTTACTCTTGCCCGCGCGGATCATCGCCAGCACGGCCTTTTCGCGATTGCCGAACACCTTGTAAACGTTGCGTACTTCAATTTTGTTGACGGTCATTTCTGATCCCCATGCCGAGGTCGGCCATAAGCCTGGGTAATGCGGTCGATGACCACCGCCAGAATCACGATAGCCAGCCCGGCTTCCAGCCCTTTACCGACGTTGAGGGTCTGAATGCCTACCAGCACGTCTTCGCCAAGACCGCGTGCACCGATCATCGAGGCAATCACCACCATCGACAGGGCCATCATGGTGGTCTGGTTGATACCGGCCATGATGCTGGGCATGGCCAGCGGCAATTGCACACCGAACAACTGCTGCATCGGCGTGGCACCAAAGGCATTGATCGCCTCCATCACCTCGCGGTCGACCTGGCGCAGGCCCAGATCGGTCAGACGGATCAGCGGTGGTACGGCATAAATCACAGTGGCAAAAATCGCTGGCACCTTGCCCAGGCCAAACAGCATCAGCACCGGGATCAGGTACACGAAGCTGGGCATGGTTTGCATGATATCCAGCAGCGGCATCAGCACCGAACGCAGACGGTTGCTGCGGGCGGCCAGAATCCCCAGCGGGATGCCCAGCAGCACAGCAATCACCGTGGCCACCAGCATCAGCGCCAGGGTCTGCATCAGCTTGTCCCACAGGCCAACAGCACCTACCAGGAACAACAGGCCGACAATCAGCAAGGTGCTGAAAATTTTGCGCGTGGCATGCCAGGCAATGGCGCCGACGATGATCAGCATCAGCCACCACGGGGTCAGGCGCAGCAGGTTTTCGAGGTGGATGATGGCCCACAGCAGCGTGTCGGAGATGTGCCGAAACACATCGCCGTAGTTGCTCACCAGCGCATCAACGCCATCATTGACCCATCCTGCGATGGAAAACGTCAGATTTTCAGGAAACATGCGGTGCTCTTGTTCAAGGAATTAATTCGCTTTAAGCGCCGCATCGACCTTGGCCGCCGCTTCAGGAGTAACCCAGGCATGCCAGATCTGCGGTTGCTCGCGCAAAAAGGCCTGCGCCGCCTTACGCGGTTCGGTGCGTTTTTCGCTCATTTGCGCCAGGGTTGTGTTCAGCAGATCGATCGGGAAATCGACCTTCTGGTAGAACTCGACCAGTTGCGGGTATTGCTTGCTGAACGGGGTCGACACGCCGATCGCCAGTTTCGCCGGCAAGGAGCGGGTGCCCTTGGGGTTGGGATTGTTGGCGTCGGCCAGGGTTTTCCAGGCTTCGGCATCGAAGGCAGGCTCTTCGAGTTTTATCAGTTTGTAGCGGCCAATCAGCGGGGTTGGAGACCAGTAGTAAAACAACACCGGTTTGCCACGCTTGATCGATGAGCTGACCTCGGCATCCAGCGCCGCGCCGGAGCCTGTACGAAAGTTCACGAAGTCCTTGTCCAGCCCGTAGGCCTTGAGCTTTTGGCTGTTGACGATTTCAGAGGTCCAGCCGGTAGGGCTATTTAGAAAGCGACCGCGAGAAGGGTCTTCCTGATCGCGGAAAACATCTTTGTAGCGTGCCAGATCGTTGACCGACTTCAAGTCCGGGGCCAGTGCCTTGATGCCTTTTTCAGGGTCGCCCTTGATCACATACTCCGGCACCCACCAGCCCTCGCTGGCGTTCTTGACGATATCGCCCAGCCCCAGCACCTTGCCCTCGGCTTCGGCCTTGATCCACACCGGGCTGCGCCCTGCCCACTCTTCACCAATCACTTGAATATCGTTTTTGGCCAGTGCTGCTTCCAGACTGACTGTGCTGCCGGGCAATGTGTCCGTCGCCACGTCGTAGCCTTTCTCTGTAATCAGGCGCAGCACTTCGGTAATCAGGCTGCCGCTTTCCCAGGTGATATCACCAAAGTGAACCGGTGCCTTCTGCTCGGCCAGCACCGGTTGGGTGATCAATGCACAGGCCAGCAGCGGACCACCGAGCCATTTTTTCAAGTTATTCATGCGGATTCTCTTGTTATGGAGGGGCGGTAGGTGGGTTGCGCGGTGGCGTGCATGGCGCAACGCTTGAGGGCGCGAACCATGTAGTCACTCACGCTGCGCCGGGATATGCCCAGCTGTTGTGCGATTTCGGGATACGTCAGGCCATTGACCCGTGATAGAACGAAGGTTTCCCTTACCTTGTCGGGCAAACCATCGAGCCGGGCATCAATCATCTGCAAGGCTTGAATTGCCTGGGCCAGGGTCTCTGGCGAGGGGAAATGAAGGGGTTCTTGCTGTTGCACGCTCATCAGATAGGCCCGTTCCACATCCCGGCGACGCCACAGTTGAAAGATCAGACGCCGGGCGATAGTCGTCAACAACGCACGCGGCTCGCGGATGACCTGCCCCTGAGGTGCGCTTAAAAGCTGGGCAAACGTGTCGGCCGCGATGTCTTCAGCGTAGCTGCTGGAATCGAGGTAACGGCACAAACGTGCATGCAGCCACAAATAGTGGGTGCGATAAAGCTGGCTCACATGGTCGCGGTGAGCGATGTCGGCGCCGGACATAGGGGCTCCAGGAATTAAACAGAACGGTATGTCCGGTGATCCGGTGCGGCGATCCTAGCAAATGGTTTTATGCAATTTAAATACTAAAAAAACATTTGTTTATTCGTTTCAGCTATTAAGTATGGCTCCACTACTGCAACACGTCATACCCGAACTCAGCCGCTTCCTGCCGATAATCGAGAACCATCTGATAATCCGCTTCACTGGCTGGTAAAACTTCCCGCAGCCCCAAGGTTAGAGCTACTTCGGGTAATTGCTCCAAGGCCGTATTCATTGCCTGGCGAATCTGCCCTGCGCCGTCACGTCCGGCACTGAGCGCAGTGATGTAAGGCAAGGTCGGGCTGGAGGCCGTACGCGCCACAATCCGCAGCCCGGCAACTTCTGCCGGCGCATAGCGGGCCAGGTAGGCATAGGTCACGCTGTCGATGGCGGCAAGGTCGGCCCAACCTTCGCGCACCCAGCGCAGGCTTTGCCGGTGCGCGCCGCTGACGGCCACGGAGGCAAAAAAGCGCCCACCGCGCTGCAGGGGCGCAAGGCGATGGCGCAATAGATTCATGCCGCTGTTGGAGTGCTGATCATTGATCACCCCGCGGCTGCCCTCGAAAGCGCCCAGATCGCGGCGCGGATCTGCATCACGGCTGACAATCACACTGCAATGCTCCCCCCCATTGCTGTCGGGCCATTCGTAATGCGGGCGACCGACCAATTGCACCTGACCGCGCAACTGGGTCAACAGCGGATAACCGCAGGTCTGGCTCAGCAACAACTCGGGGGCCCTGAACAACTCCAGCAGGCCAAGGCCCCGGGCATCGCCACGGGTATGCTGCAAAAGCTCGAGAACACGGGTCAACCAGCGTTCATTGGCTTCGCTGACCTGCTGGGGGGCTACATACATTGCCAATTCGGCATAACGGCCAGACATGGAAGGCACCTTGTGAAATTAACTGAACGGATGCTGCGGGCTATCAATCGCCTGCACCGCGTGACGGCGAATCAGTTCACCGTAGCCTTGCACCAGAAAACCGCCGCTGCGCTGCTGCCACTGCTCTCGTCGCGCACGGTAGACCCTGGGCATGTAAAACCACGGCAAACCCGGTAAATCATGGTGCACCAGATGCAAGTTGAGGTTCAGGAACAGCCAGGTCCAGGGCCAACCGGCTTCATTGAGTACCGTTCGCTGTTCCGGCCGGGCTGCGGGACGGTGCTCATAAAAGGAACGAACCATGCCCACTGACAAAACCGGCACGGTAACCAGAAATACATACTGCCAAACAGCCAGTTCGCTGCAGTACGCGATAAAGGCAAACATCAGCATCGTGAAAAAACCGTGGGTCAGCCACATGCACCAGGCTTTCCGCGCGCCGCTGCGCAGGCGATGCAACTCCTCCCTGGCCATGCCGAACAATGCCAGGGGCGGGCCCAGCAGCAGGCGTCCGGGCACCGTTTTGTTCAGCCAGAGCAAACCACGCAGCAGACTGGAACTGCCCTGCCAGTGAGCCTGGCTTAAATAGCGGCTTTCGGAGTCAATGCCGGGCAAGGTCAGGTCATGATCGCGGTGATGCTGCAAATGGCTGTCCCGATAGAGGGTATAGGGGTACCACAGCGCAAAAGGTGCGTAGCCCAGCACCTTGTTAAGGTTACTGGAACCTGTGGGGTGGCCGTGCAGCAGTTCGTGCTGCACCGACATCCACAGCACCACCACCGGGATCAGCAGCACAATCGTCCAGCCAGCGCCAAGCACCGGGCTGCCCAGCAGCAACGCAAACCAGGCGGTGGGAACGGCAAGCAGCAATAACCAGGTAGGCCACTGGGTTCGACCGGTGAAGGTACGGGACAAGGCCTGGATGTCCCGTTGTTGGGCGCTATCGAAATAATGCGACATCTGATGAACTCAAAACAGGTTTGAATCCTTGTTGCGCCAGTCGCAGTTTTCTTGCAGATCGATTGGTTATGAGCTTAGAGGTGTTTGCGTACGGGTCGAAAAGCAAAACCCGGAAACGCAAAAAGCAGCCCGAAGGCTGCTTTCTGTGTGTTTTTTGAAACTGCGTTGCTCCAAAAAACAAAATTTGGAGCGGGAAACGAGACTCGAACTCGCGACCCCGACCTTGGCAAGGTCGTGCTCTACCAACTGAGCTATTCCCG
>NZ_WIVQ01000355.1:0-214 GCF_009600545.1 Pseudomonas sp. FSL R10-1339
TCTGGCTATTGTTTCGGCGCAATTGCTGCGTGACGGGTGCGATCTGATGGATGTACTCGGCTGGCGGTTGCGGCCTGTTTGATCTTGTTTGTTTAACTGGAGCGTTGAGTACATATCCGGCATTCGTGTCTAACCGAGATATTGGTTTCGCTCTTACAGCGAGTCACTTTTTCCAGACGCCGAAAAAGTAACCAAAAAGGCTTGCCCCGGCGTA
>NZ_WIVQ01000356.1:0-211 GCF_009600545.1 Pseudomonas sp. FSL R10-1339
GGTATCAAGGTCAAGTCGGTGGCTGAACTGGTCGAGAAACTGAAAAACGAAGCGAAGGTAATCTAATCATGACTATCCTGGTAATCGCAGAACACGACGGCAAGGCACTGGCTCCGGCCACTCTGAACACCGTAGCCGCTGCCGCCAAAATCGGTGGCGACATCCACGTTCTGGTTGCAGGCCAGGGCATTGGCGCTGTAGCCGAAGCAGC
>NZ_WIVQ01000357.1:0-207 GCF_009600545.1 Pseudomonas sp. FSL R10-1339
GGATAGAGTACTCGGCTACGAACCGAGCGGTCACAGGTTCGAATCCTGTCGAGTGCACCATTTAAGAGTCAATTGCCCAGGCAGTTGGCTTTGCTTCAGCCAGCGGTGGTCTGGTTTAACAAACACAACCTGCACTCGTAGCTCAGCTGGATAGAGTACTCGGCTACGAACCGAGCGGTCACAGGTTCGAATCCTGTCGAGTGCACC
>NZ_WIVQ01000358.1:0-204 GCF_009600545.1 Pseudomonas sp. FSL R10-1339
CCCATGTGAGAGTAGGTCATCGTCAAGATTAAATTCCAAAATCCCTGTCTGCTCACGCAGACGGGGATTTTGTTTTTATAGAAGTCCCAAGTTTTCGCAGGCACGTTTTGATAACGGATCTGCCACAGAATTTCTTGACGACCATAGAGCATTGGAACCACCTGATCCCATCCCGAACTCAGTAGTGAAACGATGCATCGCCGA
>NZ_WIVQ01000359.1:0-202 GCF_009600545.1 Pseudomonas sp. FSL R10-1339
GTGATTAGCTCAGCTGGGAGAGCATCTGCCTTACAAGCAGAGGGTCGGCGGTTCGATCCCGTCATCACCCACCACTTCTTGAGATTCTCGCAAGAGAAAGGTCGTTCCGAAAGGAGCTGCCACCGACGCGCAGCGGTAGTTCAGTCGGTTAGAATACCGGCCTGTCACGCCGGGGGTCGCGGGTTCGAGTCCCGTCCGCTGC
>NZ_WIVQ01000037.1:0-40659 GCF_009600545.1 Pseudomonas sp. FSL R10-1339
TGCAGGGCCTGCTCTGCAGCGCCGACGGCCAGCCGCGACACGCGGCCCATGCTGCGCAGTTGCTTGCGGGTCCAGTGGGCGGGCACCACAAAGTCATCAATGGGGCCGGCCAGTCGGGTGTTAAGTTCAGCGAACCGGTCCCACTCGTCCATGCGCCGGATACCGCTGCGCCCGACCACAAAGTTGGCTTCGATACTGGCCCAGTCAATGCCCAGCGAGGTGATACCGGCCATGCCGGTGACAACGACGCGTTTCATCAGCACAACCCTCCGTTGACGGCCAGCACCTGGCGGGTGATATAGCCCGCTTCGGCCGACATCAAAAAGTTGACCGCCCCTGCGACTTCTTCGGGGGTGCCCATGCGTTGGGCGGGGATCATTTTCATCAGTTCGTCTACCGGTACGTTTTCGTCAAGCATGGCGGTGTCGATCAGCCCCGGCGCGACGCAGTTGACGGTGATTTTGCGTTTGCCCAGCTCGATGGCCAGAGCCTTGGCGGCGCCGATCAAACCGGCCTTGGAAGCGCTGTAGTTGACCTGCCCGCGGTTGCCGATCAGGCCCGAGACCGAAGTAATGCAGACGATACGCCCGGCTGCGCGGCGGCGGATCATCGGCATCATCACCGGGTGCAGCACGTTGTAAAAGCCGTCGAGGTTGGTGCGCATCACCACGTCCCAATCGTCTTCGCTCAGCGCTGGAAAGGCGCCGTCGCGAGTCAGGCCGGCATTGAGCACTACGCCGTAGTAGGCGCCGTGGGTTTCAACGTCGGCTTCCAGAATGGCTTTGCATTGGGTGCGATCCGATACGTCGAATTGCAACACCCGGGCACTGCGACCCAAGGCGTGTACTTCGGCCATGACGGCATCGGCTTCGCTGCGGCCGCTACGGCAATGCAGGACCAGATCGAAGCCGGCTTGGGCCAGGCGCAAGGCGATGGCGCGGCCAATGCCACGGCTGGAACCTGTGACCAGAATGGACTCAGTCATGGCGGGTCTCCCGGGGTGTTTGAGCAAGGTAGGTGTCAGCCTGGGGCGGACGGAACACGTTCAGGCGGGCGCTGGCATGGATACCGGGGCCGGTGAGGTGACACTCGAATACGCCCATGCCGTTGTCGTCTTCCAGTGAGCGCAGGGCGTGGATATGCAGCGGGGCGCCGAGCGGGAAATGTTCGACGTTACATTCAAATTTACGTGTGCCCAACAAAAAGCCCAGCGCCACGGGGCGGCCCTGCAAGCGGGCGCGACAACCGGCGTAGGCCGCGACGCTTTGCGCCATCAATTCAATGCCTGTCCAGGCGGGCAGGCTACCGTCTTCGCGGTTGAACAGGCCGCCGGCTTTTACGATCAGGCGGGTTTCAATCTGCTCTTCATCAAACGCCAGGACCTGATCGATCAGGATCATGTCGCCAGCGTGGGGCAGCAGTTCGGCGAGTGGCCAGTCAATCATGGGGCCTCTCCGATAATCAGGCTGACGTTATTGCCGCCGAAGGCAAACGAATTGCTCATCAGGCAGCGCTGTGGGGCGGGTGCGAGGGTCTGGCCGGGGGTAACCCAGTTTAGCGCCGGCAGCGCCGGGTCGCCTTGGCCGTCCCAGACATGGGGCGCCAAAGCACCACCGTGGCTCAGGCTCAGCCAGCAGAAGGCAGCTTCCAGCGCGCCAGCCGCACCCAGGGTATGGCCGGTCATGGGTTTGGTCGACGAACACGGCACACCGTTGGCGAACACCTGCGACACGGCGTGGCTTTCCATCGCATCGTTGTGCTGGGTGGCGGTGCCATGCAGGTTCAGGTAACCGATCTGAGCGGACTGTAAACCCGCGCGGCCCAAGGCTTTGTGCATGGCTTGTACGGCGCCGCGGCCGCTGGGCTCCGGGGCGGAAATATGGTGCGCGTCACTGCTGGCGCCTGCGCCGAGCAGAGCGATGGTGTGGCCGTTGGCGGGGTGCCTGCTCATCAAGAACAGCGCTGCCGCTTCGCCGATATTGATGCCTCGACGGTTGACCGAAAACGGGTTGCAGCGCTCATCCGCCACCGCTTCCAGCGCCGAAAAACCGTTGAGCGTCAATTTGCATAGCGTGTCGACACCGCCGCACAGCACTACGTCGCACAGGTTCATGTCCAGCAACCGCTGGGCGCTCATCAGCGCCCGGGCGCTGGAGGTACAGGCGGTGGAGATCACATAGGCCGGCCCGCTGATGTTCAGCCAGTCGGCCAGGAACGTGGCCGGTGCACTCAGCTCTTGTTGCTGATAGCTGTAATCAGCGGGGAACTGCTGATGCTGCAGGTAATGGGCAATGCCCTGACTGGCTTCATCAATGCCCGAGGTACTGGTGCCCAGCACGATGGCAATACGATCGCGGCCGAAAGTAGCGATTGCTTGCTCAATATCGCCCTGTATTTGCAATGCGGCTTCGAGCAACAGTCGGTTGTTGCGGCTGTTTTGCTGTTCGAGCCCCGCGGGGGTCGCTGCCAGTTCGCCGCTTACCGCGCCGATGGTCGGCGAGCGTTCAGGCACCCAGCCGCTATGCCGCTGCATGCCCGAGCAGTCACCGGCAAACAGTTTGCTCGCCACTTCGGCGGGGCCTCGGCCCAGAGAGCAGACCACGCCCAGTGCGTTGAGGTAAGCAGTCATGGGGCGGCCTCCAGCGGGCTGATTGTGTAATGCAGATCGCCCTTCATATCGATGCGAAATGCCTCGGGTTGCTGGTAGTGCACTTGCCAGCGCTGTTCAATAACTCGCAAGTCAGCCGCAGTTTTTGCTTGTGGATAATTGTCCGCCAGCTCAGTTGCCGGTGTCAGTGCAAACAATAGCGCGGCGAAGAGTTCGCGGGCCTCGGGGTTGGGCGGCAACAGACCGTCAGCCTGCCAGGTGCCGTCTTGCAGTAATTGGCGCGCCAGCGGAATACCCAGGGGGTCCATCAGCGACCAGCGTAGGGCAGGTCCTTGCTGCTGGATCACCAGCAACCAGTCTTGCCGTTGTTCGGCCTGTTCGCGCTGGATATGCAATTGCATGGGCAGGGCCAGGGTTGGCGTTTTCCTGGGCAGCGGCAAGCTGGTGCAGCTACTGAGCAGCATGCATATCACTAACCACACAAACATTATCCGTGTGGGAGCGGGCTTGCTCGCGATGCAGGCAACTCGGTTCATCTGATTCACAGCAGCGATCCTGTCGCGAGTAAACCCGCTCCCACAGGGGATTGGGGTTTGCGCGCCACCACGTTGACCAGGGTTTCATCACGCTGGCCCACCGGTTTTGGCTTTAGCAAGCCAACCCGCTCCAACAGGCCGAAGTCCTTGGAGCGACTCCACCACAGGTAAGGATAGGAGATATTCTGTGGCTCAAATTCAAAGCCCTGGTCACGGATCATCTCCAGGTATTGCGCTGCGCTTTTTTGCACATGCATGGGGTGACGGAACAGCCAGCGGATCACCCAGGTATCGATATAGGCTTCGGTGGACTCGGCAAACAGCAAGTAACCACCGGGCTTGAGCACCCGGTAGAACTCGGCCAATGCCCGGTCCTGTTGCACCAGGTGATGAAAAGTCTGGTGACAGAACAGGATGTCGATGCTGTCATCGGCCACCTTCAGCTCAGCGCAATCGCTGCCGATCAGCTCAATGTCGATGCCCTGACGCCGGGCTTCTTCGGCGCTCAAGTGCAGGCTCAGGGGATCAGCATCGAGGCCGATCAGGCGCTTCGGTGCGAAGGTTTTGTCCAGGTATTGGAACGATTTGCCCTGGCCGCAACCGGCATCGAGGATCACCGGCGCGGTTGGCAGTTCATCACTGAACAGGCTGCGCAGGTCATTGATGGCCACCCGCAGTACATGGTGCTGCCAGGTGTGGCTGCGCAAGAACCAGAACCCCAGGCGGGTTTCTTCAACGTAGGTATCGCTCAGAGGTTTCATGCGGGCTCCGTGGCGCAGATATCCGACAGCATGCGCAAACGGCGCCTGGACTCGCTGACAAAGGGGTTGCTTTCGTCCCAGGCATAACCGGCCAGGATCGAGCTGATCATGCTGCGAATATGCGGCTGGCTACCGGGGTGGTAGATCACGTCCTGGAAGGTGCCGGCGTACCAGCCTTCAACATAGCAACGGAAGGTGTCGACCCCGCGCTTGAGCGGTTCGGCAAACTCGCTTTGCCAGTCCACCGCCTCGCCTTGCAACTGACGGTGCAGCACGCCCGCCGCCATGCTCGCTGAACGCATGGCGATGGTTACGCCCGAGGAGAACACCGGGTCGAGGAACTCGGCAGCGTTGCCCAATAGTGCAAAACCAGGGCCGTGCAGGGTTTTGACGTTGGCCGAGTAACCGCCCAGGGTACGGGCCGGAGTGTCCCATACGGCATTGGCCAGCACCCGTTGCAGGCTGGGGGTTTCATCGATAAAACTGCGCAGGCAGGTGTCGAGGTTTTCACTGCGGCCTTCGAAATGCCCGGCTGCCGCCACCACGCCCACCGACGTGCGGCCATTGCTGAACGGGATGCTCCAGAACCAGATGTCGCGCTGGGTCGGGTGGGTGGTAATAAGGATTTTGTTGCGATCAAAACCTGCGTAATCGATACGGTCTTCCACGTGGGTAAACACCGCCTGACGCAGCGGAAAGTTCGACGGTGCTTCAAGGTCGAGCAAGCGCGGCAATACGCGGCCGTAGCCGCTGGCGTCGAGAATGAAGTCAGCTTCAACCTGATAACGGCTGGTGTCTTCGCGCTCAATGTGCAGGAGCGGTTTGGCACGCTCGATATCCGTGCTGATCACGGTTTCGCCATAACGGATTTCGACACCTTGCAGCGCGGCTTGATCGGCCAGCAGTTTGTCGAAGTCCGCGCGTTGCACCTGAAAGGTGGTGGGTTTGCCGTTACTGAAAGTGTCACCAAAATCGAAGGCGCTGTATTGCTCGCCCCAGGCGAAGGCAGCACCGTTTTTCAGCTGGAAGCCGGCGGCCTGCACCGCGTCCAGCATGCCCGCTTCTTCGATGAAGTCGATGCAGTGCGAAAGCAGGCTTTCGCCAATCGAAAAGCGCGGGAAGTGCTGGCGCTCGATAACCAGCACATCGTGGCCCTTGCGTTTAAGTAGGGCCGAGGCAATGGCGCCGGACGGTCCTGCACCGATGACTACAACCTGACGACGTTCCATTTCTATTCCTGACACAGGCGCTCCTTGCCGGGTACCACGGCAGACTTCAAGGGGGGGTTGCTCATACCCGCCAGCGCCGGCAGCAGCGTGGCGATGAGGCTCATCAGTATCAACGCGAAGTACAACGCGGGACTGATCAGCTGTTGTTGCAGCAGCAAGTTGAGGAATACGATCTCACTCAACCCGCGAATGTTCAGCAGCAGGCTCTCACGCCATCGGCTGGCGCCTGCAAACGAGGGCGTGGCCCAGCTCAGTCCGAGCCAGTTGCCCAGCAGTTTGCTGGCCATCGGCAGAAGCAACAGGGCCGCCAGTTGCAGCGGGCTTATCTGGCCCAGGGCGCTGTGTACATCAATCTGCACAATGCCGAACGTCAGAATCAGCGGGATCGCCAGCGTGGTCTGCATGCGCTCAAGCCACACGGCCTTTAACGGCATCACCAGCGGTACCTTGAGCCATGCCATGCAGACCAGATAGCCGACGCCAAATATCAACGCATTGAGGCGGTAATGTTCAGCCACCACCAACAGTGCGAAAAAACTCAGGCTGTAGCACAGCGGCTGACGAATGCGCAGGCCGCGCATCAGCAGCGGCAATAAAGCCCCGGCCAGCGGCAGTAATACACTGCTCAGGTTCAGGCTGCCCTGGGCCAGGCCGAACAGGCTCCAGCAGGTCAGGTCGATCACAATTGCGCTTTGCACCAGGCGACGGGAGGCAGCAGGCGGGTAGTCGATATGGCGCAGGTACAGGTACAGCACCGGGATGGCAGTGATGGCAAACACCAGCCCCACGGCCAGCGAATTCAGCCAGGGTTGCTCGGGCAACAGCCAGACGGCGCAGGCGAGCCCGCTGACGAAGGGCACGGCAAAGCTGGGCAGGGCGATTTTCAGGCTCTGGCGGTCCAGTCGCAGATCAATCACGTCGCTCAAAATGGTCCCCAGCAACAGGGCGAAGCTCAGGCTGTAAAGGCTTTTGAGCCAGACCGGCGCCACCAGTTGCGCACCGTTGAGCTGCCAGTGCGGCTCGATCCAGAACAGCATCAGCAACGGCAAACCGATGGACGCCAGCAACAACTGGCTGACAATCGGGATCATGCGAAAGCGCCGACCCACGTGAGTGGCCAGCGCAAACAGGACTAACGCCAGCAGCCAGAACAGACCCGTCAACACGGCTTATGCTCCTGTTTACCGGCCCAGGGGGCGAGGATAAAGCTGAACGCCAACCCCAGGCTCACCGACAAGCCGAAATTGCTCACCGCCGGTGTACTCGACACCGCCAGCAAGCCAAACGACAGCCATGTGGTCAGGGCGGCCAGCAAGGTGCCCAGCAAGCTGACGGCCGCACCACCGATTTGCTCGCGCATCAGGATCGCGTAGTCGACGCTGATGGCGGTGACCAGCAATAAGCCGAACAGGCTGAACAAGGTCAGCGGCTGGCCCAGCCAGCCAAGGCTGGCGAGGCTGCACAGGGCGGCGAGGAGCGGCAGCGCAACGATGCGCAATGCTCCGCCAAAGCCGAACGGAGCGATCAATAGCACGACGATCAGCGCGCATGACAACAGCTTCAACTCAGCAGCGCTGATTTGTGTGGCCGCAAACACTTTGTTCAAGTCCCCCAGGCGATCCACCAGTTTCACACCGGGCAAGTCCTGCGTTTGCGCACGCAACAGGCTGGCATCATTTAAACCTTGCAGGCTGACCATCGCGGCGACGCCGTCGGTATTTTTGCCCAGCCATAGTGCTCGCCATGGTTCGGCCAACGGGCCTGCCAGCGCATCGTCGATTGACTGATCGGGCAAGGCTTGCAACTGCGCCAGCTCGGTTTGCAAGGCGCTTTCGGGTACGCCCAGCGCCAGCAGCGGCTGCCAGTGTTGAGGCAGCGCGCTGAGGGCGGCGCGCAATCGTTGTTGCTCGCCGGGCTGGCTGACCAGTTGGTTGAGGGCCAGAAAGCCTTGCAACTTGCCGCTGCCGATCAACTGTTCCAGGCGCTGGCTCAGGCTGCTCTGGCGCTCCAGTAATTGCTGTTCGTTGTCGGCGCGTACCAGAAAGAACTGGCTGGTTGGCTGATAGCCGGTGATGCGCGCAATGGCCTGGGCTTCGTTCATCAACTGTGGCGGGGCGCCGACCCATTGGCGGATGTCGTTTTTGCTGGTGAGCTGCCACAAGCCGGCGGCACAAAAGGTCAGCAGCAGTGCCAGCAGCGCAGCCGTCGGGACTTTTTCCAGCAGTGCTGCGCGTGCATCAAGCAGACTTTGCGCAATGTTCAGTGGCCATTGCGCAGGACGCAACTCGACGCCTTTGAGCAGCGCCGGCAGCAGGCACACCGCACTCAAGTAAGCGCCGATCAACCCGGCCGCGGAAAAAAGGGCGATTTGTGTCAACGCCGGGAAGGGCGTGAAAGCCAGCGCCAGATAACCGATGCAACTGGTGGCCAGGCTCAGGCTCAGACCGGGCAAGGTCAGGCGCAAGGCGGGCCAGCTGCGCCAGGGTCTCAGGCTCCAGCTTTTGGACAGGTAATGCAGGGGGTAATCCACCGCCACGCCGATCAGGCTGGAGCCCAGCACCAGTGTCATCACGTGCATGCTGCCAAACCACGCGACACAGGCCACGGCGCCAAACAGCATGCCCACCAGCACTGGAACGAAGGCTAGCAGCACGCGCCAGCGCCGGAAGGCCAGCAGCAACAGCAGCAAAATACCCACCGTTGCACCACCGCCGACCCAGGTGATTTCCCGGCTGGCTTGTTGTTGCCCGCTGGCGGCATACAGCAGGCCGCTGGCGGCGAGTAATTGCACGTCGTTTTTAGCGACCTGCTCACGGCTCTGTTCGAGCAGTTCGGCGACCCGCAGAGGCAGCTTCATATCGAATGCATTGCCTTGCGTACGGGCGCGCAACAGCACCCAGCTTTTGCCGTCGGCATCGGCAATCAGGGCGCCGCTGCCAATGTCCAGTTGCACCGCACCGCGTTGCGGCTGGCTGTTTTGAATGCGACCGGTCAGGCCCAGCCAGTCATCCTGGCTGGGCACCAGGCTAAAGCCGGTAAAGGGGTCGAACAACGCCTGCACCCGCTGCTGGATAAAGGCCTCGGGGTGTTCGATCAACTGGGTACGGTCGGCGTTCGAGAGCATCGCCAGACGCCCGCGCAGCAGTTGCTCGCGCAGGGCCGGGAGGTCGGCTTGCAGGTCCCACTGGACCTTTTCAAACAGGCCGCTGGCTTGCCATTGCTCGCCCAATTGTTGAGCGCTGGCGATCGCCTGCTGACGGTCTGCACTGGCGACCAGCACCAGCATTTCGCGGTTCAGGGGCTCTTGCATGCGCTGTTCGGCGCTGAGCTCCAGCGCATCCGGTGTGTCGCCCGGCACCAGCTCCATCAGGTTGGCCGACAGCGGCGCACCGTGGCGCCACTGCCAGCCAGCCAGTGCCATCACGGCCAGCAACAGAACCAGAAAGGCCCGTGGCAGCCAGCGCTCACTGCGCAAAGTCGTTTTGCTCCGCGTTGCTCAAGGGTTGATTGCCGACGCTGTTTGGCATTTTTAGCAGCGTGCTGTCACCTTGGGCTTCTTGCAGTTCGATACGTTGCACCAGCTCGCCGCCTTCAATATTGATCCGGGTGAACACTTGCTTGAGCAGCAGTGAACGTGGTGTCAGCGTCAGCGCCCAGCGGCTGGGTTCGCCTTGTAATTGCAGGTCGAAATCACGTTGCAGGCCGCTGCTGTCGCCTTGCAAAACAGCGAGGAACAAACGGTTCTGCTCAGCGCCCGCGCTTTTGCCCGGGAGCATCTGCCATTGCGTGCCGTCGCGTCGGGCGATGCCCTGGGCGTTGATGCGGTAATCCTGTTGCAGCGGGGTTTTCAGTTGCCAGAGCAGGCCGTGGTCCTTGGCCAGGACAAATGTGCCGGTGCTGGTGAGTGGCTTGGGCAGCGCGCGCAGGTGTTTTTCCTGGATGAAATCACCGTGGATCACCTGGGGCTTGGCCAGTTGTTCTCTCAGTTGTTGCAGGTCGAAGGCGTGGGCCAGTGGGGTGAACAGCAAGGCGGCGAACAGCAATGAGAGACGGGTGCGGCCTTTGCCCTCTCCCAGAGGGAGAGGGGGCAGAATGGCTGAGTTCTTGAGTGCGCCGCGGTCAATCCCCTCTCCCTTTGGGAGAGGGCTAGGGTGAGGGGCTTTTGATCCATTCATGACAGCACCCGCTCTACAGCCCGCACAAAACACCCAGGCGAGGCCAATTGCATCTCCCGGCTCTCAATTTCAACTGCCACCTGCACTGTAACTGCCCTAGTCAAACGCTCACCCGTGACCGCATCGCTAATCAGATAATTAATCTTCAGGCGGTTCTCCCATTCCACCAGGCTGGCGCGCACGTTGATCCGCTGGCCGAACGTGGCGCCGCGGACATAACGCAACTGCATGTCGATCACCGGCCACGCATAACCCGCTTCGAGCATCTGCGTGTAGTTGTGACCGATATGGTCAAGCAGCGCACAGCGCGCCACTTCGAGGTATTTGACGTAATGCCCGTGCCACACCACGTGCATGGTATCGATGTCGAAAAACGGCACCAACACTTCGGTATCAACGTGAAAAACCCCTTTACTACGCATGCAGCCTCCAGTGTTGTTGGGCGATGCGGCTCAGGCACAAACGCAGTTCGGCTTCCAGGGCGCGGTCTTCAACCACGGGGGCAAAATCCTTGGCCAGTTCGGCATGCATCTGCGCCAGCGCCGGCGGCAACGGGCGAGCGTCTTCGGCACGGCTGCGCAGCCAAACGCCCTGATGGGCAGCCAGCAAGGTGGCCGCTGCCACCTGCTCGGTCAACTCCAGTACGCGGATCGCATCACGAGCGGCGATGGTGCCCATGCTCACCTTGTCCTGGTTATGGCATTCCGTGGAGCGTGAGAAGACGCTGGCCGGCATGGTGTTTTTCAATGCCTCGGCAGTCCAGGCGCTGGTACCTATCTGCACCGCTTTAAAGCCGTGGTTGAGCATTGCCCGTTCTGCGCTGGCGCCCGACAGGTTGCTCGGCAGGCCGTGGTTGTAGCGCACGTCCACCAGCAGGGCGAGCTGGCGGTCGAGCAGGTCGGCGACGTTGGCCACCAAGGTCTTGAGGCTGTCCATCGCAAAGGCGATATGGCCGCCGTAGAAGTGCCCGCCGTGCAGTACGCGCTCCTCTTCGGCGTCAATGATCGGGTTGTCGTTGGCGCTGTTGAGTTCGGTCTCGATAAACCCGCGCAGCCAGCTCAGGCTGTCTGCCAGCACGCCCAGCACATGGGGCGCGCAACGCAGCGAGTAGCGGTCTTGCAGGCGATGCAACGGTGCGGTGGGGGCATCGATGGCGAGGTCCTGACGGATCCAGGCAGCGACCTGCATTTGTCCCGGGTGCGGCTTGGTGGCAAACAGGCGTTCGTCAAAGTGCTCGGGGTTGCCTTGCAGCGCCACCACGTTGAGGGCGGTGATGCGCGTGGCCAGTTTGAGCAGGTAGTCGGCGCGGGCATAGGCCAGGCAGGCGAGGCCGGTCATCACGGCGGTACCGTTCATCAGTGCCAGCGCTTCCTTGGGCCGAAGTATCAGCGGTGTCCAGCCCAGTTCCCGGTGCACATCTGCTGCAAGGCGGCGCTCGCCCTTGAACAGGACTTCGCGTTCGCCCGACAGGGTTGCGGCCACGTAAGACAGTGGCGTCAGGTCGCCACTGGCCCCCACCGAGCCTTCTTCGGGGATCAGTGGCAGGATGTCGTGGGCAATAAAAGCCTGCAATCGTTCCAGCAACTCTATGCGCACCCCCGACACGCCGTGGCACAGCGACTGCAAGCGTGCCGCAAGCACCGCGCGGATGGCTTGCGCATCGAGCAATTTGCCCAGGCCGCAACCGTGGAAGGTATAGAGGTGGCGGGGCAAGGCTTCGACGTGCTCCAGCGGCACCGCAACCACGCAGGAGTCGCCGTAGCCGGTGGTTACGCCATAGATCACGCCTTCCTTGTCCAGCAGCGAGTCGAGAAAGCGCGCGCCCTTGGCGATGCGCTCGCGGTAGTCGGGGTCGTCCTGCAGCCGCGTTGGCGCCTGACGATTGGCCAGGGCCAGCACGTCTTCAATGCGCAACGGGGTTTGGCCGAAGGTTACTGGCTCATGCGGATGCGTCGTCATCGGTCTTCCAGAAAGGGTAAAAGTTGAACCATTGTTGCGGTGCCTGCAGGCAGTAGTAGCCCAGGCGGTCGGCGTAGAGCGTGGCCCAGTCGTCGATCACCTGCTCGCGGTTATTGCGTCGCCACACCACTTCGCGGGCAAAGGGTTCGAGGATGACTCGATAACGGCCTTTGTGTTTGAGGCAGAACATCAAATTGACCGGGCATTTGAGCAGTCCTGCCAGCAACCACGGGCCTTGGGGGAATGCTGCCGTATAGCCGAGGAAACCGACCTCTATATGGCGCCCGCCATTGAGTGGTACGCGGTCACCGGCGATGGCCAGCCATTCGCCGTTTTCCAGGCGCTGGTTGAGTTGCAGCATCACCGCCGGGTTGAGTTCACTGACCTGAATCAACCGTAAATGGCTGGCCCCGGCTTCGCCCAGCAGGCGGTTGAAGTGTTCGGCATGCCGGGTGTGAACCAGCACATTCATGGTCACCTGCTCGCCCAGTTCGGCGAGCGCACGGCAGACTTCAAGGTTCCCCAAGTGGGCGCCTACCAGCATCTGCCCGCGTTCGCCGCGCAGTTGATTGCGCAGCAGCGCGGGGTCAACGATTTCGATGTCTTCGATCTTGAGACGGCCATTCCATACATCGAGCTTGTCGAGCAGGGCGTCGGCAAACGCCATGAACTGCCCGAATACCCGCCAGCGAGTAGGGCGCAACTCGCTTTGCTCGCTCCAGTCGGCCAGGCGCTGCTGGTATTGCCAGATGCTGCGTCGTGCGCGGCCGCCGAACACAAAGAAGTACAGCACAATGGCGTAAAGCACTGGGCTGAGCACACGTCGGCCCAGCAACCTGACGCCCAGGGCGGTGAGCTTCATCAGCCGGAAACTGCCGCGCTCTTTGTGGGCAGCCCAATGCTGTTGAGGTTCATTCATGCTTTGCAGCGCCTCCAGAGGATGCCCGGCAAGCGTATCAACATGCCGAAAAACAGCTTGGTGTGCATGCTCGAAATCAGCGCATTGTCATGGAACAGGCGAAAGTGCGAGAGACCGTCCTGCGGGTAGTGGACCTGGGTCGGCAGCCAGCACATCGGCTGGTTGCGCCACGCCAGGCGAACCAGGATCTCGGGGTCGAAATCCATGCGCTTGCCCAGCGTTACCGAGTTGATCAGTGCGAGGGTCGGCGCCAGCGGGTAGACCCGAAAACCGCACATCGAGTCGGGAATCTGCAATGAAAGGCTGTTGATCCACACCCACACATGGGTCAGGTAACGCGCATACAGGCGGCCCTTGGGCACGCTGGCATCGTACTGTGGGTAACCGCAAACCAGCGCTGCAGGGTTTTGCTGTGAAACCCGCATGAAAGTAGCGACGTTGCGCAGATCGTGCTGGCCATCTGCATCCACTTGCAGGGCATGGGTAAAGCCCAGTTGCATGGCTTCACGAAGACCGGCCATGACTGCGCCGCCTTTGCCCTGATTGACGGCCAGACGAATGAGGAAGATGTTTTCGCCACGGGCAAGCTCACCCAGAACAGCGGCGCAAGCGGGGCTGCTGGCGTCGTCGACCAGCACACAGGGCAAACCGGCGGCGCGCAGGGCCGCGACCACGCCAGGCACGGCGGTTTCGTGGTTGTACACCGGGATCACGGCGCAGGGGTTATGCACGGGACTATTACTGTTATCCACAGGGGGCCTCCAGCACGATGCGACCACTGGAACAGGGTGCAGTGGCGTTGCGGTAGGCGAAGTGCAATTTTGCGCGTTCGCTGTCAAAGCGCAGGGTTAATTCAATGGCGTCCCCGGGGCGCACCAGTTGCTGGAACTTGAGTACTTCCATCCCGGCAAAACGCGGCGGCAGATCGAGCAGTTGCTGGCCCAACACCATTGCCCAGTCCACTTGCACCACACCCGGCAACACCGGTGTTTTGGGGAAATGGCCGCTGAAGAACGCCAGGTCCGGCGGGATCGACAGTTTCAGCGTCCACTGACCGGCGTCTTCGCTTTGGCTCAACACTTCCGGCAGCTTGGGCCGGGGTGCGAGTAACAATGCATCGACTCGGGCCTGTGGCAGCTTGCCCTGGCTGTTGAGTGGTAACTGGCGCAGCAAACGCCAGCGGCGCGGCAAGGCCACGGTTTCGCAGTGCTGACTCAAGTGCTGGCGCAGGGTGTGGGTCAGGGCTCGGCGCCCCTGTTCGCGCAGGGCAAACAGGCCACTGGCGCTGAGCACCAGCAGGGCGCCCAGTGAGGCGCGTTTGTCATGCACCACGCCCAGGCGGGCTTCGGCTACCCAGTCATGGGAGACCAGCGCCTGCTCCAGCATTGGCAGGGAAATACGTTTCTCTTCGAGTTTGACGATGCGATCCAGTCGCCCGAGCAACTCAAATCGCCCGTCGGCTTCAATACGGGCGGCATCAGCCGTGTGTTCGACATGGCCCTTGGGCAAGTAGCTAGAGGCGATGATCAAGGCGCCGTCACTGCTCTGGCTCAATTGCACATCGGCAAAGGGCTGCCACAGGTGTTGCCCCTGACGCCAGGCGATACCGCCGGTTTCGGAGCTACCGAGGATCTCGGTCGGCCACTGGCCCAGGCGTTCGAACAGCGTCCGGGCTGCTTCTTCGGGCAGGGCACCGCCAGAAGAAAATACTCGGCGGACCGAGCTTAACGCCGGCCAGTCGAGGTTGTCGGCCATGCGCTTGAGCAAGGCCGGGCTGGCGATCCAGGCAAAAGCAGCGTGCTCACGGCTGGCGCGTTGCATGTCTTCAGGGAAGGCCAGTTGTTTGCGTACAAAGCTGCGGCCTGCGCACAGAGGCCACAACACACGGAACAACAGCCCGTAGATGTGCTGCGCCGCCACACTGGCAATAATGCATGCATCACCCAGATCAGCACCCCACAGTTGCTCCAGTGCCTGAACCTCGTTGGCCATCTGGCGCAGGCTTTTGTCGATCCGTTTGGGTTCGCCGCTGGAGCCCGAGGTGCACAAACTGAGCTGGCACTGGTCCAGATCCAGTTGCGCTGCAGGCAGAGGATCGGCGTACAGGTCCTGCAACTCTTCGCTTTGAGTTATCCACAGGTCAACCTGGCTGTCCCATCGAAGGCGGGTTTGCGCTTGCAGGTCGGCGGGCAAGAGCACGCTGACTCCGGCCTGCCAGGCACCGAGCAAGGCCTGCGCCAGCTCGGCGGCATCTTCAAGGTGTACGGCAACGCGTCGCACGCCGCGCTGTTGCAGGCCGCCCGCCAGGCGCAGGGCCCGTTCACGCAGGGTGTCGTGGTTCAGCTCGGGGTCAACGCTGACCCGGCGATCTGCGTGCCCCTTGAGCAACAGGTGCTCAAGATTTATCCAATTCATGCCCGGCCTCTTACCTTTTGTCGTATCAGCCATTCAATGAAAAACAGCAGCCCCATCAGCGCGTAGGCGATCAGGCCGTTGTATAACGTCCACCAGCTCAGCGGCGCCCACAGCGTCAGGCAGGCTGCGACTAATCCGTTTAGCATGAAGAACAGGCACCAGACCTTGGTCACCTGCCGCGTGTAATCAATTGCAATATCGGGCAGCACGGGCTCGCGCAACCGCGCCAGCCGCTCGATCATTGGCGGCCCGTACTTCAGGCTCAGGCCGAACAGGCAAAGCATGAACGTGCTGACCAGCACGGGGTACCAGCGCAACAGTGCCGGGCTGTTGAACAGCCCCAGCAGGGCGCAGAACATCAATGCAATCACCGCCATCAACAGACTGCCCGGGCGGCGTTCGCCGGTCAGGGCGCGGGCCAGCCACAGGCTGCCCAGCAGCAGCGCGAATTGCCACGGGGCGAAATGGGCCATGCCGAAATACACCGCAAAGGGGTACATCAGTCCGGCCAGCAACAGGCCGAGGCCAATCAGGCGGTTCATGCGTCAGCGTGAACCAGGCGGTAAACCGCCTCGACCACGTCATTGACGGTACGCACCGATTTGAATTCTTCAGCGGCGATTCGTTTGCCGGTTTTACGCTTGATATGGTCAATCAGGTCGACAGCGTCAATGCTGTCGATTTCCAGATCCTGATACAGGTTGGCGTCCAGGGTGATGCGTTCGGGTTCCAGTTCGAAAAGTTCGACCAGAGCGTCGCGCAGGGTGTTGAAAATGTCGTCACGGTTTTGCATGGTTCGGTCTCAGGCTGCCTGTTTGGCGGTGACAAAAGCCGCAAGGCTGGCCACGTTGGAAAAATGATTGCGTGTATCTTTGGCGTCGGCGTCTATTTTGATGCCGTAGGTCTTTTGAATCGCCAGGCCCAGCTCCAGTGCGTCGACCGAGTCCAGCCCCAGGCCGTCGCCAAACAGGGTTTGATCGTCGCCAATGTCGCTGACACTGATGTCTTCGAGGCCCAGGGCATCGATGATCAGCTGTTTAATATCGTTTTTCAGATCGCTCATCTGTGGCGAGCTCCTTAATAAAATAGTCATGCACGAAGTCGTTGAGCAGGCGCGAGGCTTTGGGCGGCGGGCCAAGCGCGGAAAATGTATGTGGATCTATATCGGCACCGACCCGAAAGCTGAAGTGCACGCGACGCTCGGGTATGCGATACCAGGGCTCGGCCTTGGTCAGCGTGGTGGGGCTGACCTTGATCACCACCGGCGTAAGGATCTTCGCACCCCGCAGTGCAATCGCGGCGGCCCCGCGATGAAAGGATGGCGCATGGCCTGGCCGGGTACGCGTGCCTTCCGGGAAAATCACCAGGGTCTGGCCTTGCTGCAACGCCCCCGCAGCGTTATCGAGCATGTCTACGCTGCCATCATTGCTGATGTATTGCGCCGCACGCACAGGGCTACGGGTAAACGGGTTTTGCCAAAGGCTCTGTTTGACCACGCAATTGGCGTTTCTCACCAGGCCGATCAAAAAAACCACATCGCTTAGCGACGGGTGGTTGGCGATGATCATCTGCCCGGGGCGGCCTAGCCGCTCGGCACCCTGGACGTCATAGGTCAGCACGCCCATGCGCGCCATGGTGCGAATAAACAGCCAGAACAGGCGGCTGACGGTAAAACGGGCACGCTCGCGCTGACGCGTGGCATCGCCCGGCAGGCAACTCAGCACCGGAAAAATCACCAGACGCAGGCACAGGCAACCGATACCGAACAGTGCAAAGCTGATGGCAGTGGCGATCAAGCGCCAGGCATAAGCATCACGGCGGGCGCTCACAGGCTGTGCTGCCAGTTCCACACGCGGTTTTTCCAGGTGTGCTGGAATGATCTCTGCTGCTTATCGAGCAGTTGGCGCAACAGATTCAGGGCATGGGGCCATTGAGCTTGTTCTATGCCTGCGGTACCACTGGCGAGTGAAACCTGCCATTGCTCGCCCGGGGTCAGCAGCAGGCCCACGGCATAAGGGAAGGGCACGTCATTGATACAGCGTGCATAGGCCTCGGGTGGCTGCTCTTCGGTGATGATCAGCAACACGGCGGGCGCGCCTTCATTGAGCAGGGCGCAGGCTTCGATCAGGCCGTGCTCCAGGCCGTCTCCGGCGGCAGCAATAGCGGTCATTTCGCTGGTTTCGCCGCGCATGATCGACCACAGGCCAATCACGGCGTTATGCACCGAGAGGCTGAACTGCGTGGGGGACAAGGGCTGATCCGCCGCGAGGTCGCTGAGTATGTCGAATGTGCGCGGGGTTTCACCGTGACGCGAGGCAAAGACCAGCGGTAATGCTTCATGGCCTTCGGCCAATGGCCAGCCGACGCAGAATGCCATGCGAGCCAGGCGGCTGAGGCGGCGCCGTTGCATGGCGGGTAAAAATGAGACATCGGGTGCTGTGCTGTTGGCAGCAAGTACACAGGGGTGCTGGCTCCAGGCTTGCCAATCGGCCACGGTGTCGAGGCCTGGAGCCCAGGCGCGCCACGCGGCGATATTGAAATTGATCACTGGAGTTCATCCCGCCCTTGCAGGCTTCCTTGATGCGAAAGTGGACACCGATCGACGCCGCACTTGATACAGAGGGGCGATATTATCCCGGTGCAGTTGGTTCGTAGCAAATATTGCTTACAGCCCCAGTGTGGTTTTTCTGGGAATTTAGAAAAATAGGATCAATGGATTTTATTTGAGAGATTTATTCGTTTGTTTTTATGGAGATATTCTCGATTGATGTAGGGCATTTCTTAGCAAGGTAGCTAAGCCGCGCAAAGGGCATCTACACTCGGACACTCATAGGTACACGGAGGTTTTGAAATGCGTCGCGTGGTGTTTAACCAGAAAGGCGGTGTGGGTAAATCCAGCATCGCGTGTAACCTGGCTGCGGTTAGCGCCAGCGAAGGGTATCGCACGTTGTTGGTGGATCTGGATGCCCAGGCCAACTCTACTCAATACCTGACCGGACTGACCGGCGATGATATCCCTATGGGGATTGCCGAGTTCTTTAAACACACCTTGTCTGCGGGCGTGGGCTCGAAGAAAAACCGGGTCGATATTTACGAAACACCCTTTGAAAACTTGCACGTAGTGACGGCTACGGGTGAATTGGCCGATTTGCAGCCCAAGCTTGAGGCCAAGCACAAGATCAACAAGTTGCGTAAGTTGCTGGACGAGCTGGCTGAAGACTATGACCGCATTTATGTCGACACTCCACCCGCGCTGAATTTTTACGCGGTATCGGCGTTGATTGCCTGTGATCGTGTGCTGATTCCGTTCGATTGCGACAGTTTTTCACGTCAGGCGCTCTATGGCCTGCTGGCTGAAATCGCTGAGCTAAAGGAAGACCACAATGAAGACCTGCTGGTCGAGGGCATCGTGGTCAACCAGTTTCAGGCCTGGGCCAGCCTGCCCCAGCAAATGCTTGATGAGCTGATTGCCGAGGGGTTGCCGGTGCTGCCCATGTACCTGAGCAGCTCAGTGCGCATGCGTGAGTCGCATCAGGCCTGCCAGCCTTTGATTCACTTCGACCCGAGGCACAAGCTGACCCAGCAGTTTGTGGAGTTGCACGATTACCTGGATCAGAACGCTTAAGCGCTGATGCCTTGGCTGCGCAGCCAGGCGCCAAGTTGCTGCAATGGCAACGCACCGCTCTGGCGTGCGATTTCGCGGCCATTTTTAAACAGGATCAGGCTGGGTATCGAACGGATGCCCAGTTGCCCCGCCAGGTGCTGGTTGGCCTCGCTGTCGAGCTTGGCAAGCCGACACTTGCCCAGCAGTTGGCGGGCGGCCTGCTCAAATACCGGAGCAAAGGCCTTGCAGGGCCCGCACCACTCGGCCCATACATCTATCAGTAGCGGCAGGTCGCCCTTGATCTGGCTGGCGTAATCGGTTTGCTGCAAATCGAAGGGCCTGGCCAGCAATACTTCATTTTTGCAGCGCCCGCATTTGGGGTGCTCACCCAGGCGATCGCCGGGGATGCGGTTCAGGCCGTTGCAGTGGGGGCAGGGGATCAGCAGCGGTTCGGTCATGGAGAGCTCCTTGGAAGTGGCCATTGGTGCCGCCTGTCGCAGCGACTCCAGATTGATGGCGTGCAGTTCAGCAGATGAACACCTGGGCCGCCACCCCCCATGACGTATCTGCTCACAATGTGCTCAAGCCGGCCACCAGGTCTCTATCTAGGCTGTAAAAACCCCCCCGGGCTTTGCACCGCTGGTCTGGCAATCGTTATCGCAAGTTGCGATTGCCAGGGTTCGGGTTTAGCCTTCATAGCAAGATGCGATAAGGACATTGCATGCGAGTGATTACAGCAAAACGAATTTGGGAAGCCAAAGCACAATGGCCGCAATCGGCGAGCGCACTGGATGAGTGGTATCGCAAGATCAAAGTCCTCAGCCCTGAAGACTTCGCCGCGTTGAGGTCGTTTTTCCCCGCCACCGACAAGGTGGGTTCGTTTCATGTTTTCAATATAGGTGGTAACAAACTGCGGTTGATCGCCGTGGTGCGTTACCGGGTACAGCGCCTCTACATCCGTCATGTGCTGGATCACCGTGACTATGACAAGGGCAAATGGAAGGAATCAGCACCATGAACGCATTGGTCGAACAGGCAGCAGAGCATTGGCAATTCGTGGCGCCGCTGCTGCGCAAACCGAAAAACGAAGCCGATTACGACGGGCTGGTCGCCGCCCTTGATACGTTGACCGCCTTGATAGGCGATGATGAGACCAACCCCTTGATGAGCCTGGTGGACATCATCGGTGACTGGGTTGAGGCTTACGACCTAGAGCATCGACCGATGCCCAAGGTCAGCGGCGTCGATGTGCTGCGCTCGGTGATGCAGGAACACGGGCTGACGCAAAGCGATTTGCCAGGTGTCGGCACCCAGTCTGTGGTGTCCGAAATCCTCAGCGGTAAACGCCAGCTCAACGTACGGCAGATTCGCTGGCTGGCCGATTACTTCAAAGTGCCTGTGGATATGTTTATCTGAGGCTGACGGCGTGCGCCACGCTGTGGCTGGTATGTGGGCCGACGACTGGCGACCGGCCTCGGTTCTGTGGGAGCGGGCAAAACCGGCAACAGTATATTTACCGGTTTTGCATCACGACGAGCAGCTGATTTCCAGATGCTTGCCCCACTCCGGCGGGCGTTCGGCGTAGCCTTCCATGCCCGGTTGTTCGGTGAACGGTTGGGTCAATACCGTGTGCAAGCGTTGCACTTCGCTGTAATCCCCGGCCTCAGCCGCATCGATGGCCTTTTGTGCCAGGTAGTTGCGCAGGATATACAGCGGGTTGACCGCGTGCATGCGCTCACGCCGGACGCTTTCATCGCTTGCGCCGTCTCGGGCAACCCGGGCCACGTACTGCGCGGCCCATTCGTCAAAACCCTTGAGATCGACAAATTCGTCTCGCAGCCGTGCTACTGCCTGTTCTGCCGGGAGGTCCCCCAGGCGCCGGAAAAACAGGTTGTAGTCGACGCTGCTGCCTTGCATCTTTTGCAGCAAGGTTTCGACCAGGTGTTGATCGGTGTCTTCGGCACTGGTCAGACCCAATCGACGGCGCATCAGGTCGAGGTAGTGGGCCTGGTACAGCGGCAAGAAAAGCCCCAGGGTTTCGCGCAAGGCTTCAACGCTGATAAACGGCGTCAATGCCTGGGCCAGGGCACTCAGATTCCACTGGCCGATCGGCACCTGGTTGCTGAAGGAGTAACGCCCTTCATGGTCGGAATGGTTGCAGATGAAGTTGGCGTCGAAGTCGTCGAGGAAGGCGAACGGACCGAAGTCAAAGGTGATGCCCAGGATCGACATGTTGTCGGTGTTCATTACACCGTGACAAAACCCGTAGGCCTGCCACTTGGCGATCAGTTCAGCGTTGCGTTCGACGATTTCGCGAAACATGGCCAGATAGGGTTCGGGTTGCTCCAGGCACTCGGGGAAGTGCATCGCCAGCACATGCTCACCCAATAGCTTTTGCTGCTCGGGGCGCTTGGTGTAGTAGAAATACTCGAAGTGCCCGAAGCGTATATGGCTGGGTGCCAGGCGCAGCACCATGGCGGCGCGCTCCTGGGTTTCGCGCCACACCGGGGTGTCGGAGGCGATCACACACAGGGCTCGGCTGCTGGGGATGCCCAGTGCATGCAGTGCCTCGCTGGCGAGAAACTCGCGGATCGAGGAGCGCAGTACGGCGCGGCCATCACCCATGCGCGAATAAGGGGTCATGCCGGCGCCCTTGAGGTGCAGGTCCCAGTGCTCGCCCGCGTCGTTATACACCTCACCCAGCAGTAACCCGCGGCCATCGCCCAGTTGCGGATTGTAAGAACCGAACTGATGACCGGAATAGACCATCGCCCGAGGCTCGGCGTTGGCCCACAGGGTATGGCCACCAAACAGTTGCGCAAATACAGGGTCTTGGGTGACAGCGGGGTCGAGGTCGAGCAGTGCCAGGGCGGCGTCGCTGGCGACCACAACACGCGGTGCGTCGATGGGCTCAGGCAGCACATGGGTCGAGAAGGCATCACCCAGGCGGGCAAAGCGGTTATCAAAAGTCAGTTCGTCGAGGGCTTTCAATGACCGTCTCCAGTGAACAGTGGCGGATCGTGGCAGCGGGCTTGCCCGCGACGGCATCAACGGGCTTGGTTGGTTAAACCGATTCGTTTGCATCGCAGGCAAGCCAGCTCCCACAGAGGTTGCATCGGACTTGCGTCAGTCGAGCTTGCCCAACTGCGGCTTTTGCGGTGGTGGTGTCGGCTCGGGCGGGACTTCCGGCCCAACGGGCACCAGTTTGTATTCTTGCCCCTGCAGGTTCTTGAGGTACACCTCCATCTGCTGGAAGGAGATGTTGATGTGGTGGTTTTTGAACTCGCGGTTGATAAAGCGGTTGACCTCGTCGATCACCGGGTTGCGGTCGCCCAGGTCGCGTACGTGCATGCGCAGTTCGTGGTCGAGAGTGCTTTGGCCGAAGTTGAGGAAGTACACGTGGGGCTCCGGGTCTTTGAGCACCCGCGGGTTCTCTTGCGCAGCCTTGAGCAGCAACTGCTTGACCAGGTCGAGGTCGGAGCCGTAATCGACGCCCAGCTTCAGGGTCACACGGGTGATGGTGTCCGTAAGCGACCAGTTGATCAGTTGCCCGGTAATAAAGGTCTTGTTCGGGACGATGATGTCTTTGCGGTCGAAGTCGGTGATGGTGGTGGCCCGGATGCGGATCTTGCTCACGGTACCTGACAGATTGCCGATGGTGATGGTGTCGCCGATCCGTACCGGGCGTTCGAACAGGATCATGATCCCGGAAATAAAGTTGGCGAAGATTTCCTGCATGCCGAAGCCCAGGCCTACCGACAGTGCCGCAACCAGCCATTGCAACTTGTCCCAGCTCACGCCCAGTGTCGACAGGGTGGAGACAAAGCCTACGCCGATGATCACGTAGGTCAGCAGGGTCGTAGTTGCGTAAGCACTGCCCTGGCCCAGATCAAGGCGCGACAGCACCAGCACCTCCAGCAGGCCGGGCAAGTTACGCGCCAGCGCGATGCTGATGCCGATGATGACCAGCGCACCTATCACGTCGCCGATGCTGATGGGCACCATGCTCATATTGGCGCCGGTACCGCTGGTATATTCGTAGAGGGTGATGTTGTCCAGGTAGGAAAAAACCGAGATCAAGTCAGCCCACACCCAGTACAGAATGCCGATAAAGCCAGCCAGCAGGGCCAGGCGGATCAGGCGCAGGGACTGTTGGTTGACCTGTTCGATGTCCAGGGTCGGCTCTTCGATAATCGTATCGTTGCCTTCGCCTGCTTCCTTGGCGGCCTGGCGTTTGGCCAGTGCACGCTGGTAGGCCAGGCGCCGTGCCGCTACTGCCAGGCCACGGACAAACGCCGCTTCGACCACCAGCCAGAGCATCAGCAGATAGAGGGTATTGATCAGGCGGTCGCTGAGCTTGAGCGCGGTGTAGTAGTAGCCAAAACACACCGCCACAAACAGCGCCAGCGGCAGCAGGGCGAAGGCAAAACCGAGCAGCTTGCGCAGGCGATAGGCTTTTGTTGCTGTTTCAAAGTCGTTGAGCAACAGGCGGCAGAGCAGCCAGGCCATGGCCGCATAGCAACTGAGCACCACCAGAATACCCAGGACATCGTCGGCCAGCGCAGCCGGTTGTTGCTCGGCAAAGGCGACGACGGCCACAAGGGCCAGGACCACAAAACCGAGTTTGCGGATCCAGTTCTGCAAGAACGCGACCAACGGTTTTTCCCAGCGAAAATGCAGTTCGGCCACGCCACCCGACGCCAGAATCCGGTAAGCGGTGTAGAACACCAGCCAGGCCTCGGCCATCTGAATCAACGCCGCGCCCGTATTGGCATTCATGCCCCGGGCATCGGTTTGCAAGGCGTAGCCGCACAAGGCCAGCGCCAATGAAATGGGCATCGCCAGCAAGATGTTGATCAATATTGCCAGCGGCGTGTGCCATTGGCTGTCACGCTTGAAGTGACCGATGTCCTGATGGATCTTGTTCAATTTGCTGTAGAGGTAGCGACGTTTCCACAGCAGCGCCACGACCACCAGCAAAAACGGCAAGAACAGCAGGGGACGTTGCACCAGGCCTTCTGCCAGTTCACTGACGCTGGAACCCCAGGGCAGGGTGGTGATTTGCTGCTCAAGCTGGCGCGGTGCGGTTTCCAGCCATTCCAGATCCAGCGGCTTGTTGCTGGGGATCCAGAACATTTGCTCATCCAGCGTGGCGCGCAGGCTTTGGGCGGTGCTGAGCAGTTGTTTCTGGTTCAGTTGCAGGGTGATCGATTCGTTGAGCAGCGAGCTTAGTTCGCGGTTCAGGCGGTCCAGCAGGTCGCTGCGGGTGTTGACCAGTTCGAGCAGGGTTTTACGCAGTTGCGGTGTGACCTGGTCGGCAGGTTGGGTGGACAGCAGGTTGTCGACGTAAGTCGTGGGGTTGCTGATCAACTCGCGCTGCTGGTTGATTTCAAACTGGTACAGACGGATATCGGCGATTTCGTCTGCCAGATTCTTGTCCATTTTTTGCAGGCGCGGCAGGGCTTGCTTCTGCTTATAAAGTATCTTGGACAGCAACAAACTGCCCTTGAGCACGTTGATCTGCTCATCCAGGGCCTGGTCGCTCTGGGTAACGTTGTCCAGTTGTTGCTTTGTTTGCAGATTCTGCTGGGTCACCTCGTTGAGGCGATCGGTGCTGCGCAACAGGTAGTCGGAGAGCTTGAGGTTGATCGCGCTTTCGGTCGCCAGCAGGCTGCTGCTGCCGGACTTTTTAGCCTCGATGGATTGCTCGGTCACGGTCTGCTGCGACTGGGCCAGGCGCTTTTGATTGATCAGGGTTTGCAGGTCCTGGATTTCCTGGTCCTGGCGCGTGGTTTTTTCCAGCAGCAGGTCGTGCTGGCTGCCGCTCAGATCTTGCAACAGGCTGTTGCCAGCCAGTTCCTGGCGGCGCAGGGCAATCAGTGCGTTGAGCGAGGCGGCTTCGGCGTTGAGCTGGTTGCGCTGATCGGGGGTAAGCAACTTGCCATTGTCGCGTCCTGTTTTCAGGGTGGTGTTGATCTGCTGGATACGGGTCTGGCTGTTGCTGATCTCGGCCTGGGCCCGCTCAGGTCGGGTCTGCGCGGCAATGCTTTGGCTGTTGGCGATAGCCAGGGCTTTTTGCAGCTCGCCCTGTTGCGTGGTGCGTTCCGCCAGCAGTTGTTCCAGCTGCTGCACGGACAGCTCGCTGTAGCGCTGGGCTACGGGTATGGGTTTGCTGGCCTTGATTTTGGCCAGTTCGCGCTGGTTTTCGGCAGTCTGGCGAGGGGCATCGTTGATCTGTTGTTTGACGTCGTTCAGGCGCTGTTCGTAATCGGCTTTGCTGTCGAGCAGGGTCAGGGTCTGCTGGAGCACCGCCTGCAGGGCTTTTTGGTCGGCGTCCGGCAGTTTGCGCTCGGCAATTTTGTCCAGGCTTTGCTGCACCGCTTCGGCGGTAGGCGGGTCGGCAGCCTGAAGCGTGCCGACACAAAGGCTCAGGCCGAGCAGGACGGTGGCGATGAACGTGCGCAGAGTTGGCATAGATACCGGTCAGACAAGGGCGGAAAGTTGGAGTTTAGAGGAACAGCCCCGGGCCCGGTGCACTTCCTTCGGGGAATCTGACGCCCACTTTGGCGATCTTGTTCCCTTCCATCATCGCAACCGTCCAGATGGTGTTGTTCCACTCCACCTGGTCGCCGACCACCGGCGCGCCGCCGACCTTGTGGGCAATGAAGCTGCTCAGTGAGGTGTTCGGGTCGATGCCGTCCAGCTTCAGGCCGTACAAGGCGGCCACAGCGCCCAGCTGGGCGTCGCCCTCGAGCACGAAGTCGCCGAAGAAACGCAGGTCCAGGCCACGGCTCGGGGGCTGGCTGAACAATTTGCCCAGGGCAGGCAAGTCGTGTTCGTGGCCGATGACGCAGAGCAGGTCACCCACTTCAAGCGTGGTACTACCCGACGGATGGAGCAGTTTTTTATCGCGAAACAGGGCGGCGATACGGGTGCCGTCGGGCATTTTCAGTTCACGCAGGGCCGCACCGATGCACCAGTTTTGTGCGTCGAGGCGATAAACAAAGAGTTCCCACTCGCTGGTGACATGCACTTCAAGGGCTGAACGGGACACAGGGGCCAGATCAGGCGGTACGGTCACCTTGAGCAGCTTGGCGACCCACGGCAGGCTGGTGCCTTGCACCAGAAGAGATACCAGCACGATAAAGAATGCCAGGTTGAAATACAGCTGCGCATTGGGCAGCCCGGCCATCAACGGGAACACCGCCAGAATGATCGGCACCGCACCGCGCAGGCCTACCCATGAGATAAAGGCTTTTTCGCGTCCATGGAAGGCTTTGAAAGGTAGCAGCCCCACTACCACTGACAGCGGGCGGGCAAACAGAATCATCCACAGGGCCAGTGCCAGTGCTGGAATGGCGATGGGCAACAGGTCGTGTGGCGTGACCAGCAAGCCCAGCACCAGGAACATGCCAATCTGGGCCAGCCAGGCCATGCCGTCGAGCATATGCAAAATGCCATGACGGCTGCGGATCGGACTGTTGCCAATCACCAGGCCGCACAGGTAGACCGCGAGAAAGCCGCTGCCGTGCAGGGCGTTGGTCAGGGAAAAGACCACCAGCCCGCCTGCGATCACCAGAATCGGGTACAGGCCGTTGGCCAGGTTGATACGGTTGACCATTTGCAGCATTAGCCAGCCGCCTGCCAGACCGACCGTGCCGCCGATGGCAAATTCACGCACCAGGTTGAGCAACAGGCTCCAGTGCAGGCCTGTTTCACCGCTGGCGAGCATGTCGATCAGGGTGACGGTGAGGAATACCGCCATCGGGTCGTTGCTGCCGGACTCGATTTCGAGGCTGGCTGAAACCCGCTCGTTCAGGCCTTTGCCACCCAGCAGCGAGAACACTGCGGCGGCATCGGTGGAGCCGACAATGGCGCCAACCAGCAGACCCTGGATCAAGTTGAGATTAAACAGCCAGGCGGCCATCAGCCCGGTCAGCCCCGTGGTGATCATCACCCCCACCGTGGCCAGCGATAACGCGGGCCATAACGCCACGCGAAAACTGGAAACCCGGGTGCGCAAGCCGCCGTCGAGCAAAATCACCGCCAGGGCGAGGTTGCCCACCAGATAGGCTGTGGGGTAGTTGTCAAAAATGATGCCGCCGCCATCGACACCTGCGGTCATGCCCACCGCAAGGATGATGACCAGTATCGGGATGCCCAGGCGCGAGGACAGAGAACTTACCAGGATGCTTGCGCCTACCAGCAACGCGCCGATCAAGAACAGGCTGTTGATGGTCGTCGCATTCAAAGGCAGTACTCCAGAAAGCTAAAAAAGACAGGGCGCAGACCTGGCATGCAGCCTGCGTGCCATCGATTCTAACCTGCGCCATTGGCGGGCTGTCAAAAAAGGTTTTGAATGGATTACACCCTGGAGGTGTTTGGGCCTGTCGAGTAGGACTGAAGGCCTTTCTTACAAAAAAATGGGATTTTCACTGCATTTTTATATTAGGTAAATTGTGTGTACTGCGGCCTCCCACTTGCGCACGGACATGACATGAACCCTGCTACTGAGGCTGGCAACAGGCTATCGAAGACAACACCGTGGTGTGACGACAAACGAATCAACCTTTATGTCGTGTCTGTCAGCAAGTTTCTGCTGCTGTATGGGCTTACGGCAGGCGGGTACATGGTCTATTGGTCATATCGCAACTGGGCGTCCTACAAAGCGGAAACCGGGGCGCCGATCGCGCCGTTGGTGCGCGCTGCGCTCTGGCCATTTTTTATCCTGCCGCTGTTTGAAGTGGTTCAGAACGGCCTCGACAGGACAGGGCGCTGCTATTTTTGGCAACCCGAGACCAGAGGCCTGCTCATTATGCTACTGGTCATGTTCTCGGTGCTGGTGTCCACGCTGTTTACCCGGCCCGCGGATGCGGTCTATGTGTTGTTCACCAATGCAGTACTGATCACCGGTTGTTGTGCAATGCTGGTGGCGGCCCAGCGCGCAATCAATATGCTGGCGGGTGACCCGCAGGGCAGCGTCAACAAGGCCCTGAGCTGCGCTAATTTTGCCTGGATGGTGGCCGGCACGTTGTTGATGGCCGTCGTTGGCTATATGGAATTCATGAGTCAACGTTGAGTTCATGGCGTAAAAAAACCGGGCAACCCTTTCGGGTGCCCGGTTTTTTATTGCCCGATCACATCCTCAACCGATGGTCATCAGGCTTGCGTTGCCACCCGCAGCAGCGGTGTTGACGCTCAGTGCGCGCTCGATCACCAGGCGTTCCAGGGCGATATTGGTTTCGCCCTGGGACAGGCCCTGTACGCCAACGATGGCGCCTTCGCGTTGTGCCACTTGCTGGCACACGTCACGCAACTGGTCACAGTCGCCGTGGTGCAGGACGGCGTCGAAGATCACTTCGTCCTTGGTCCAGTCCGCGACCAGTGTGATGCGTGGCTGCACCTCTGCAGGCAGGCGGGCCAGCAGGGCCTTGGCCAGTTCACTTTGCGGCAGTACCGCCGAGCTGCCCACGGCCAGAACGGCAGCCAGTTGGGTCAGCAGGTCGCTTTCAACTTCAGCCAGGCACAGCACATGTTCACGCGGCAGAATGGCGTAGCTGTTGCGTTCGCCGGTCGGGCCGTTGAGCAGGCGCGTGATGCCACTTTGCGAGTGTGCAGCGTACTCGGTGCACAGCTCGGCCAGTGCTGGTTGCTGGTTGCTGGTTGCCCAGGCTTGCAGGGCGCTGAGCGGTTTGCTCATGGCCTCGCGGGCCTGGGTGTCCGGTGCGGTCACGGCATCGACCTTGGCGAACGATTGCTCGATTGCATTGCCCGGGCGGGTCGACAGCAGGCGGTACAGGTACAGCGGGCCACCGGCTTTCGGGCCGGTACCCGACAGGCCTTCACCGCCGAACGGTTGCACGCCGACCACCGCACCAACGATGTTGCGGTTGACGTAGACGTTACCGGCGTTGACGTTGTTGACCACCTTGGCAATGGTTTCGTCGATACGGGTATGTACGCCCAGTGTCAGGCCATAACCCGAAGCGTTGATCTGTGCGATCAACTGGTCGATGTCTTTGCGCTTGTAGCGCACCACGTGCAGCACCGGCCCGAAGATCTCGCGTTCCAGCTCGTCAAAGCTTTCCAGTTCAATCAGGGTCGGCATGACAAAGGTGCCGCGTTTGCATTCTTCGCTATCGGCGATGGCCATCTGGTACACAGAGCGGCCCTTGTCGCGCATGCCCTGGATATGCTGCTCGATCCCGGCCTTGGCTTCGGCGTCGATCACCGGGCCGATGTCCACGTTCAAGCGCTCGGGGTTGCCCATGCGCGATTCGGCCATGGCACCTTTGAGCATTTCGATGACGCGATCTGCCGAGTCCTCTTGCAGGCACAGTACCCGCAGTGCCGAGCAACGTTGACCGGCGCTGTCGAAGGCCGAAGACACCACGTCGATAACCACTTGCTCGGTCAGGGCCGAAGAGTCGACGATCATGGCGTTCTGGCCGCCAGTTTCGGCGATCAGCGGGATAGGGCGGCCCTGGGCATCCAGGCGACCGGCAATATTGCGTTGCAGCAGGCGGGCCACTTCGGTGGAGCCGGTGAACATCACGCCTTTGACGCGATCATCACCCACCAGGCGTGCGCCGACGGTTTCGCCGCGGCCAGGCAGCAATTGCAGCACGCCTTGCGGGATGCCAGCTTCGATCAGGATGCGTACGGCTTGTGCGGCAACCAGCGGGGTTTGCTCGGCAGGCTTGGCCAATACCGGGTTGCCGGCAGCCAATGCTGCAGCCACCTGGCCGCTGAAGATGGCCAGCGGGAAGTTCCACGGGCTGATGCAGACCACCGGGCCCAGCGGGCGGTGGGCATCGTTGGTGAAGTCGTTACGGGCCTGCACCGCGTAGTAGCGCAGGAAGTCCACTGCTTCGCGCACTTCGGCGATAGCGTTGGCGAAGGTCTTGCCAGCTTCACGGGCCAGCAGGCCCATCAGTGGCTGGATCTCGCCTTCCATCAGGTCGGCGGCGCGCTCCAGGATCGCAGCGCGCTCGGCGGGCGGGGTGGCCTGCCAGATCGGTGCGGCGCTCAGGGCACACTGGATAGCGTTATCGGCGTCTTCAACGGTGGCTTCTTGTACATGACCCACCACATCACGCAGGTCGGCCGGGTTGAGCACCGCCGCCGGGGCTTCGTTGCTGGAGTCACAACCGAGCATCGGCGCGGCTTTCCAGTCGTTATGGGCCGTGGCCAGCAAGGCGCAGGACAGCGACGCCAAACGGTGTTCGTTGGACATGTCGATGCCGCTGGAGTTGGCGCGTTCGCTGCCATACAGATCACGCGGCAACGGGATGCGCGGGTGCGGCAAGCCGAAGCCGCCTTCGGTCGTGGCCATTTGTTCAATCTGGCTGACTGGATCGGCCACCAACTCGTGGATTGCGATAGTGTGGTCGGCGATACGGTTAACGAACGAGGTGTTCGCGCCGTTTTCCAGCAGGCGTCGCACCAGGTAAGCCAGCAGTGTTTCGTGGGTACCCACTGGGGCGTACACACGGCACGGACGGTTCAGCTTGCCTTCGGCAACCTTGCCTACAACCTGTTCGTAGAGGGGTTCACCCATGCCGTGCAGGCACTGGAACTCGTACTGACCCGGGTAGTAGTTTTGACCGGCAATGTGATAAATCGCCGACAGCGTTTGGGCGTTGTGGGTGGCGAATTGCGGGTAGATGGCTTCTGGTACGGCCAGCAGCTTTTTCGCACAAGCGAGGTAGGACACGTCGGTGTACACCTTGCGGGTGTAGACCGGATAGCCTTCCAGGCCTTCGACTTGGGCGCGTTTGATTTCGCTGTCCCAGTACGCGCCCTTCACCAGGCGGATCATCAGGCGATGACGACTGCGGCGAGCCAGGTCGATCACGTAGTCGATCACATACGGGCAGCGCTTCTGGTAAGCCTGAATCACGAAGCCGATGCCGTTCCAGCCAGCCAGCTGCGGCTCGAAGCACAGGCGCTCGAGCAGGTCGAGAGAGATTTCCAGGCGGTCTGCTTCTTCGGCGTCGATATTGAGACCGATGTCATACTTCTTGGCCAGCAAGGTCAGCGACAACAGGCGCGGGTACAGTTCGTCCATCACGCGTTCGTACTGGGCGCGGCTGTAGCGCGGGTGCAGGGCCGACAGCTTGATGGAAATGCCCGGGCCTTCATAGATGCCGCGACCGTGGGAGGCTTTGCCAATCGAGTGGATGGCTTGCTCGTAGGACGCGAGGTACTTTTGTGCGTCATGTTCGGTGAGTGCGGCTTCGCCGAGCATGTCGTAGGAATAACGGAAGCCCTTGGCTTCAAAGCGCGTGGCGTTGGCCAGGGCTTCGGCGATGGTTTCGCCGGTGACAAACTGCTCGCCCATCAGGCGCATGGCCATGTCGACGCCCTTGCGGATCATCGGCTCGCCGCTCTTGCCGATAATGCGGCTCAGGGAGGAGGTCAGGCCTGCTTCGTTGTGCGTCGACACCAGCTTGCCGGTCAGCAACAGACCCCAGGTCGCAGCGTTGACGAACAGCGACGGGCTGTTGCCCAAGTGCGGGTGCCAGTTGCCAGTGCTGATCTTGTCGCGAATAAGGGCGTCGCGGGTGCCTTTGTCCGGGATACGCAGCAGCGCCTCAGCCAGGCACATCAGGGCCACGCCCTCCTGGGACGACAGGGAAAACTCCTGCAGCAAGCCCTGCACGATACCGGCACGGCCGCCGGCGCTCTTCTGGTTGCGCAATTTTTCGGCAATCGAGGCCGCCAGGGTTTGCGTGGCTTCGGCCATAGGGGCTGGCAGTCGCGCCTGCTCCAGCAGCATGGGCACTACTTCGGGTTCCGGGCGACGGTACGCCGAAGTAATGGCAGCGCGCAGTACGGACTGCGGCAGGATGCTTTCTGCGAACTCCAGGAAGCATTGATGCGCGTGGTCGGCTTGTACTTCGTCGGCGTCATCGCTGGCAGAACCAGGGATACCGCTCAACTCGGTCAGGGTTGCACCACCCTCGAGTTTTTCCAGGTAATTGAAGATTGCCTGCTTGATCAGCCAATGTGGCGTGCGATCAATCGAGGTCGCGGCGGCCTTGAGGCGCTCGCGGGTCGGGTCATCAAGTTTGACCCCAAGGGTGGTGGTAGCCATTTTTTTATCCTCATGGGTGCCACATTTGCGTGGCAGCAGCTGGCGGCAAGATTAGCGCTGCGCCGAAACGGGTGCAACTAGGTGCAACCCGTTTTTTTGTGGATTGGTCGACGCTTCGTCAGGAATATTCAGGCGGGGTGAAATCAGTGCTCTGGTGTGGTGCTTTCTGTTTGGTTTGGTAGGGTCTTTGCTCCGAAAAGGCGCAAAAACTCCGAATTGAGACGAAAAGGCGACAAGGTGCAACTTGGCTCGCAGAAACTGGTTGCACCCGATTTGCTTTGTTGCATAGCATTCGCGCCCAAGGTGCAACCTCCTACAGAAGATTGGTTCATCGGCTGATGGATTTCCTGGGGAAACATCAGTCATAAATGCGCGGCAGGGTTAATCGTCTCAAACAGGACGTTTGTGAGCGTACGGCCAGACCGCCGCTAAACATAAAAACAATGCCAGGGCTTTATCAATGAGTGTTAGTAACCCAACCCTGATCACGTTCGTGATCTATATTGCGGCAATGGTGCTGATTGGCCTGATGGCTTATCGCTCCACCAACAACCTTTCTGACTATATTCTCGGTGGCCGTAGCCTGGGCAGCGTTGTCACTGCATTGTCCGCCGGTGCCTCCGACATGAGCGGCTGGTTGTTGATGGGTTTGCCGGGTGCGATCTACATGTCCGGCTTGTCGGAAAGCTGGATCGCCATCGGTCTGGTGACCGGCGCTTACCTGAACTGGCTGTTTGTTGCCGGTCGCCTGCGGGTACAGACCGAGCACAACGGTGATGCGCTGACCTTGCCGGATTACTTCTCCAGCCGTTTTGAAGACAAAAGCGGTTTGCTGCGGATCATCTCGGCCATCGTGATTCTGGTGTTCTTCACCATCTACTGCGCTTCCGGCATTGTGGCCGGCGCCCGTCTGTTCGAAAGCACCTTCGGCATGTCTTACGAATCCGCCTTGTGGGCCGGTGCTGCGGCGACCATCGCCTATACCTTTATCGGTGGGTTCCTGGCAGTGAGCTGGACCGACACGGTTCAAGCCACCCTGATGATCTTCGCGCTGATCCTGACGCCTATCATCGTGCTGCTGGCCACGGGTGGCGTAGACACCACGTTCCTGGCCATCGAGGCCAACGACCCAAGCAACTTCGACATGCTCAAGGGCACGTCCTTCATCGGCATCATCTCGCTGATGGGCTGGGGTCTGGGTTACTTCGGTCAACCGCACATTCTGGCGCGTTTCATGGCCGCTGATTCGGTCAAGTCGATCGCCAAGGCGCGTCGCATCTCCATGACCTGGATGATCCTGTGCCTGGCCGGTACGGTCGCTGTAGGCTTTTTCGGTATCGCTTACTTCTCGGCACACCCTGAAGTGGCCGGGCCGGTGACCGAAAACCCAGAGCGCGTATTCATTGAACTGGCCAAGCTGCTGTTCAACCCGTGGATTGCCGGTGTGCTGCTGTCGGCCATTCTGGCTGCGGTCATGAGTACCCTGAGCTGCCAGTTGCTGGTGTGCTCCAGTGCCCTGACCGAAGACTTCTACAAGTCCTTCCTGCGTAAAAATGCCTCCCAGCTGGAACTGGTATGGGTTGGCCGGATCATGGTGCTGGTGGTTGCACTGATCGCCATTGCACTGGCCTCCAACCCGGAGAACCGTGTGCTGGGTCTGGTGAGCTACGCGTGGGCAGGTTTCGGTGCTGCGTTCGGTCCAGTAGTACTGATCTCTGTACTGTGGAAAGGCATGACCCGTAATGGTGCATTGGCCGGTATTCTGGTCGGTGCCATTACCGTGATCGTGTGGAAGCATTTCGCCTTGTTTGGCCTGTACGAAATCATCCCGGGCTTTATCCTGGGCAGCCTGGCCATTGTGCTGGCAAGCCTTGCGGGCAAAGGCCCAAGCAAAGGCATGATCGAGCGTTTCGACGCTGCTGAAAAAGACTTCCAGCAAAACAGCTGATCAGAGAAGCGCTTGCGCTGACCTTGAAGTGTTCAAAAACGGCCCGTCTCCAGGTGAGACGGGCCGTTTTTTTTGCCTGGGCGTTGCTCACCGTATCTCGGAAAAAACGCCCGCGACCTGACGTCAGGTTGCGTACAAGGTAAACTTCGCCTCCTGCGCAGGAGCAACCATGAACTATCGTCACGCCTTCCACGCCGGCAACCACGCCGACGTCTTCAAACATATCGTCTTGACCCGCCTCATCGCCCTGATGTCGCGCAAAGAGCAGCCTTTTGCCTATCTCGATACCCACGCCGGTATTGGTCTGTACGACCTCAAGGGCGATCAGGCCAACCGCACGGGCGAGTACCTTGAAGGCATTGCACGGTTGTGGGGGCAGAAAGACCTGCCTGCAGTGACTGATGACTACATGCAAGTACTGCGCAAGATGAACCCGGATGGCGAGTTGCGCTATTACCCGGGCTCGCCGGAGTGGGCGCGACGCCTGACCCGTTCCCAGGACCGTGTGCTGTTGAACGAGAAACACCCCGAAGACGGCGTATTGCTCAAAGACAACATGAAGGGTGATCGCCGCGTAGCGGTGCATTTGGGCGAAGGCTGGCATGTGCCGCGTGCTTTGCTGCCGGTGGCTGAGAAGCGTGGCTTGATGCTGATCGACCCGCCGTTCGAGAAACTCGACGAAATGAAGCGCTGCGCCGAATCGTTGAAAGACGCGATCAGTCGCATGCGCCAGACCGTTGTAGCGATCTGGTATCCGATCAAGGATAAGCGCCAGTTGCGTCGTTTCTATCAGGACCTGGCAGGTTCAGGTGCACCGAAGTTGCTGCAGGTGGAGTTGTTCGTGCATCCGCTGGATACGCCCAACAGCCTCAATGGTTCGGGCCTGGCGATCGCCAACCCGCCTTGGGGTCTCGAAGAAGAGCTGCGCGAACTGTTGCCGTGGCTGGCCAAAAAACTGGGTCAAACCCAGGGTGGCTGGCAGATGGAATGGTTGATTGCGGAAAATAGCTGAACACCAATGTGAGAGCGGACTTGCTCGCGATCGAGGCGATGCGGTGTAACAGAAACACCGAGTCGCTTGCATCGCGAGCAAGCCCGCTCCCACCGTTTTTTGTGCTACATCAAATCGGGCAGGTCACACCGGTGCCGCCGATACCGCAATAACCCTGCGGGTTTTTCGCCAGGTACTGCTGGTGGTATGCCTCGGCGAAGTACACCGTTGGCGCCTGGTCGATTTCAGTGGTGATGGTGCCCAGCCCGGCCTTGTCCAGTTCCGCCTGGAACACCTTCTTGCTTTCCAGTGCCTGCTCAAGCTGTTCAGGGGTGGTGCAGTAGATCACCGAGCGGTACTGGGTGCCGATGTCGTTACCCTGGCGCATGCCTTGGGTGGGGTTGTGCAGTTCCCAGAACATGGCCAGCAATTGCTTGTAGCTGACCACTTCCGGTTCGTAGACCACCAGCACCACTTCGGTGTGGCCGGTCAGGCCCGAGCAGACTTCTTCGTAGGTCGGGTTCGGCGTGTAGCCGCCCGCATAGCCCACTACGGTGCTGACTACGCCTTCGCGCTCCCAGAACTTGCGTTCTGCGCCCCAGAAGCAACCCAGGCCAAAAATCGCGAAGTCCACGTTCATCGGGAACGGGCCCAGTAGCGGCTGGCCGGTGACGTAGTGGGTTTCCGGCAGTTGTACGTGAGTGTCACGGCCGGGCAGGGCTTGTTCTTTAGTGGGTAGCACGTTTTTATTCACCAGGATTTCCGAGCGCAAGACCATGTTTCATGTCCTCTCAGTCAGAGTGTAGGAAGTCAGGCTGCTAGTGTGCCCGAGTGTTACGGCGCTGTCAGGCCAGTGGGCCACGCGGGTAGCGTTTGAGTTTTTCTATCAGTTCGCTGCCGGGGATAGGTCGGTCGAACAGATAACCCTGGCCTACATCACAGCGATGGCGGCGCAGGAATGCCAACTGTGCAGCGGTTTCAATGCCCTCGGCAACCACTTTGAGCTTGAGGTTGTGGGCCATGGCAATCACGGCGGAGGTGATTTCCATGTCGTTCTGGTTGTCGGGGATGTCTTTGATAAAGCTGCGGTCGATCTTGATGATGTCGATCGGAAATTTTTTCAAGTAGCTGAGCGATGAGTAGCCGGTGCCGAAATCGTCCATGGCCAGGGTCAGGCCCAGTTTTTTCAGTTGGTCGAGTTGCAGGCGGGTGTCGTCGGTGGCTTCCAGCAGCAAGCCTTCGGTCAGCTCCAGCTCCAGCAGCGCAGCCGGTAACTGTTCTTCCTTGAGGATACTGGCAATCGAGGCAACCAGGTCCGGGTCGGAAAACTGCTTGGGCGACACGTTGATCGCTACTTGCAGACTGCCCAGCCCGGCCAGGCTCAGTTGCCGGCTCATCCGGCAGGCCTGGCGGGCGACCCATTTGCCGATAGGGATGATCAGCCCGGTTTCTTCGGCCACGCTGATGAACTGATCGGGGCGGATCATGCCGTTTTTAGGGTGGTTCCAGCGCAGCAGGGCTTCCATGCCCAGCAGTCGTCCGGTACGCAGGCACAGCTTGGGCTGGTAGAACACCTCAAGTTCGTTCTGGGTCAGGGCGCGGCGCAGGTTGTTTTCGACAAACAGTTTGTAGCTGGCTTCGGCATTCAGGGCTTCGGTAAACACCTGCACCTGGTGCTTGCCGCAGGCCTTGGCCTTGTGCAGCGCCAGGCCTGCGTTGCGCATCAGGGTTTGCGGATCCCGGCCATGCAAGGGCGCACAGGCTACCCCGACCGAGCCGGTGACGCTGATCAGCTGGTTATCGACGAACATCGGCTTGTCGAGGGTCATCAGCAACTGGCTGGCAATTTGCTGTCCGGTCGTCAGGTCAGTATCGTCCAGCAATACCGCGAATTCGTTACTGGCAAAGCGCGCCAGCCCATCGCTGGCGCTCAGGCTGTTGCGCAGGCGCCGGGCCAGGCTGATCAGCAGCTTGTCGCCGGTCTGGTGGCCAAGGCTGTCATTGATGCGCTTGAAGTTGTCGATGTCCACCAGCAACAGGCACACCGGCGTGTTGCTGTTGCGGGCGAAGCGTTCATCGAGGTTGCGGATAAAGGCCGGGCGGTTGCCCAGGTTGGTCAGGTTGTCGGTGTAGGCCAGGCGTTCGATGCGCTGCTGCGCCAGCTTGGCCTCGGTGATGTCTTCATAAATACCGATGTAGTGGGTCAGCTCACGGTTGTCGCCATACACCTTGGAAATCGACATCTGCCCCCAGTAGGGTTCCAGGTTTTTGCGTCGGCTCTTGAATTCACCCTGCCAGCTGTTGCCTTTGCTCAGGCTGGAGTGAGCATCGAAGAGCAGTTCGCTGAGGTTTTCCAGAGCGGGCAGCTCGGACAGTTTATGGCCCTGGACTTCCTCGGTGCTGTATTGGGTGATGGCGGTAAAGCTGGGGTTTACGTACTCCACCACGCCATCGCAGTTGACCAGTAAAAAGGCGTTGGCACTTTGTTCGACAGCGCGCTGGAACAGGTGCAGGGCGTTGGTGGCGGCGCGGCGGTTGTGGTTGTTGATGACCTGGGCAAACTGGTCGGCCAGCTCGCCGGCGAAGGCGATTTCGTCCGCTTGCCAGGCGCGGGTTCTGCCGACCTGCTCCAGGCACAGGACGCCCACCACCTGACCGTCGATGCGGATACCTGCGTCGAGCATGGCATTGGCTTCGTGCCGGCCCAGGCTGGCCACCAGTTCGCGGGTGCGCGGGTCGCGGCTGGCGTTCGGCGCGTCGATCGAACGGCTGGTGTGCAAGGCTTCCAGGTAGTCGGGGAAGTGGCTGGCATCGAAGATGTCTTGCGCGACATGGGCCTGGGTCTCGCGTTCGAACGCCGAAACAGGCAGCAACCGGTTGCCTTCAAGATTCCACAGGCTGGCACCATCGATTTGATAGATATCGCAGGCGCTGCGGGTGATCAGCTCGGCGGCTTCTTGCAGCGAATTGTGCTGGCTGTAGCGATGACGGGCGAGGCGCAGGATCAAGTCCTGCTGGGCACGCACGCGCTCCAGATGCTGAAGTTGATCCGCCTGGGTACGCTGGTTGAGCGCCAGGGCGATCTGCAGGCGGCTGTTTTGTGTTTCAAGTTCGGCCACCGGGGCGGGCGAAGGGCTGGCAGCGCTGTCTTCAATGGCCAGCAGATAGCCGCGCAAAAAATGTCGATTATGCTGTTTGTAGGCCTCGCCCAGCTCCATCAGGTTCAGTGGGCCCAGGGCGGTGTGCAGGGTGTAATGCACAACGTAGTGGTGGCTGGTCCTGAGCTGATGCTCGATTGCATCGTGCAGGTGATAGCGGGCGCGGGGTTCCATCAGACTGGCGTAGGGCGAGCCAACCAGCGCGCACAAGTCTGCCGCGGGCATGCCGAATTGGCGCTCGCAGTGCGGGTCGAGATAGAGCATGGCCCAGCTGGCTTCATTAAGCCGTTCGAAACGCAGCATGCCGAGCCTGGAAGGTACGGGGAGCTGGGTCACGACCTCGGCTGCCAGGCGCGGGGCAGCATCAGGCTGGCTTTTCATTGGGGCACTCGCTTCACAAATGCGGATTGCGCACGGGCTGTCACCCTGTCTCTGTGGTAGACGGCAAGGTTGCATCATGCTCGGCGTGCTGACAAGTGAACATAAAGGCTAAGTGCTATAAGGGCTTATCGGCCGGTCGGGGATTTCCTGCAGGCCGATCGGCAAGGTTTGCAGCTTATTTAAGCTCAACAGTTGCGGACTCGATAATCCGGCCCTTTCTATTGTGAAAATCAACCTTGAGTTGTTGGCCGCTAATGCTCAGGCAGACGAAGTTGTCTTCGCTGACCACTCGACTGTTGAGCTTGAGTGAGTAAGTGCCTGTGCCCACGCTGGTCAAGGGGGCGTTGACGAGCAGGTCTCTGACATTCGCGTACGGCAGCAGTCTGGTATTGCACAGGGGTGAGGACACCACGCTGTGTACGATAAAGTCCGGGCTTTTGTCGTGGGTCAGATGACAGCAGAGCGAGCCATGAATATCGCCCGACACGAACACCACGTTCTTGATGGCGTTGCTGCGAATGGTTTCGAGGATGCGGTTGCGCTGCGCCGCAAAGGCCTTCCAGCCGTCATTGTCGCGCCGTTGGTCGGGCATAAGCATGACGCTGCTGACGATGAACTTGACCCTGGCGTTGCTGTTGATCAGCCATTTGAGCAGTGCCTGTTCCTGAGTAACGCCGATCATGCGTTTGTCACGCCCCGTAAGGGTGCGCTCGGTGCGGCAATCCATGACGAACCAGTCGATGTCAGCGTTGGCAAACCTGTACCAGTAGCGGGACAGGTTGCGGTTGATGCGCCCGTCGGGCAGCAGGTCGTGGGCCGGGCCATGGCTGCACTGGTAAGCCTCGTAAGCTCTCATGGCGTTGTTGTAGAGCGTTTTATCTCCGGTATCCCGATTGGCTGGCCAGTTATCTTCGATTTCATGGTCGTCGAGGATCATGTAGGTCGCAGTGCCTGCCATTAGCTTGCGGATATGGGGTTGTGTGAAAGCGGCGCGGTATTTTCGGGTGATGCTGGAGTAGTCGCGGTCCGGGGCCACAATATTCAGGTCATCGACATACACCTGATCGCCGGCCATCACCACAGCATCAATGCTTTGCTGGCGGGTCAGTGCATGGATGTTGCCGAAGATTTCGTCCCCTAGGTGCGGGGCAGAAGGGATGCCTGCCGTGAGCCTGAGGTAGCGGCAAGAGCCAACGACATATCGGCGAGTACGGTTGCGTGCAGTTGAGTCGGTCTTGAAACTGTATACCGTGGCAGGCCATTGAAGCGGGATCTGCTTGACGGTTTCAGTCGTGTGCCCGGGGTTTGCGGTGGCGAACCAGCCAGCCTGGTATTCGTAGCGGGTATCACTGTGCAGAGTGTTCAAGACCAGCGTATCGGACATGTCGAACTCAGGGCTCAGTCTTGAAAACACACCGGCAGACCACTGGCTGTCGCCAGCCTTGCGATGCCGGATACCGGCGAAGACGGCGTTGTTTTTGTCGAGTTCGCCGCGGACAAAAATGCGCGCGTGCTGTGAAGTGGTAAAGCCCACTATCGGGCCAACGGTGGGTGGGATCACATCGAAATCCTTTCTGATGTTTGGGCGATGGCAATCGCGTGGTTCAATTCCTTTGGTTAACGGTAGAAGTGGTTGGGTGGTTGACCCATTCATGGATTCAGCGCTGGGTGTAGTGCTTGAAGGGCAGTGAGTGTCAGAAAAGCCCCTCACCCTAGCCCTCTCCCAAAGGGAGAGGGGACTGAGCGCACGCGATTTCAAGAACACCGCCAATCAGCCCCTCTCCCAAAGGGAGAGGGTTGGGGTGAGGGGCTCTTCAAATCGCAGGCAAAAAAAAGCCCCGCCTAATGGCGGGGTTGAGGTACGAGCGTGGCGCTCGGAAAACAGTGCGCTACCCCGGCCTTCAGTGACGAAGGCCAGGGCGTGGCTTACAACAGGATAGTGCGGATGTCGCCCAGCAACTGGCTCAGACGCTGGGTGAAGCGTGCAGCAGCAGCGCCGTTGATCACGCGGTGATCGTAGGACAGCGACAGTGGCAGCATCAGCTTCGGCTGGAAGGCTTTACCGTCCCAGACTGGCTGGATGGTTGCCTTGGATACGCCGAGGATCGCCACTTCCGGTGCGTTGACGATCGGCGTGAAGCCGGTGCCGCCAATGTGACCGAGGCTGGAAATGGTGAAGCACGCGCCTTGCATGTCGTCTGCGGTGAGCTTCTTGTCACGGGCCTTGGCGGCCAGTGCAGCGGCTTCAGCAGCCAGTTGCAACAGGCTCTTCTGATCAACGTTCTTGATCACAGGCACCAGCAGGCCATCCGGGGTGTCAACGGCGAAGCCGATGTTGACGTACTTCTTGCGGATGATCGCTTTGCCGCTTGGCGCCAGCGAGCTGTTGAAGTCCGGCATTTCCTTGAGCAGGTGCGCGCAGGACTTGAGCAGCAGAGGCAGTACGGTCAGTTTCACGCCGGCTTTTTCTGCGACGGCTTTTTGCGCGACGCGGAAGGCTTCCAGCTCGGTGATGTCAGCCTGGTCGAACTGAGTCACGTGCGGAATGTTCAGCCAGCTGCGGTGCAGGCTCGACGCGCCGATTTGCATCAGGCGGGTCATGGCCACTTCTTCCACTTCACCGAAACGGCTGAAGTCGACAGCAGGGATCGGCGGAATGCCAGCACCACCGGTTGCGCCGGCGGCCGGTGCTTCCTTGGCTTTTTGCATCATGGCTTTGACGTGCGCCTGCACGTCTTCCTTGATGATACGGCCGTGCGGGCCGCTCGGAGTGACTGCACTCAGCTCGACGCCGAATTCGCGGGCCAGTTGACGCACGGCAGGGCCGGCGTGAACCTTGCCACCTTTTGGCGCAGGCGCGGCGGCCGGGGCAGGAG
>NZ_WIVQ01000038.1:0-40486 GCF_009600545.1 Pseudomonas sp. FSL R10-1339
GGGCATCACTGGCGGCACTGGCAACCTGTAGGCTACCGCCTGCGCCCAACGACTGCATGGCCGCCAGCATGCTGCTGCCCACCTGCAAAGAGGCGCCCAGTGTGGCGCTGCCCAGGCTCGCATTGCTGCTGGCGGATAGCTGCTCGATGGCGGCGCCCGCCGTCTGTGCCGAGGTGTTGAGCAGGGCGTTATACAGCGCGTTGCCGGCCTTTAGCTGGCTCAGGCCGATGGCCGCACTGTGGCCGTTGGCGCTGCTGGCATAATCGGTAAATGCTACGTCATTGCGCGCATAGGTCAGCTCGACGCTGGTGGGGGTGTAGTTGAGGGTCGGGGTGAGGAAGGCATAATCGCTGGTGACTTTGCCAAAGGTGCCGTCGATGGCCGCTGCGTTCAGCACCCTGTACTGGCTTAGCCACGGATAGGTACCGCTACCGGCATTGATGGCCAGGGTCGAGCCATTGAGGTGGACGGTGCCGCCAACCTGCACCGGTGCGCTGCTGCCATCGGCAGTGACGCCATAGGCCAGGGTCGCGCCGCTGCTCAGGGTCAAGTCATGGCTGATGGTGGCGCTGCCCAGCTGCGTGTCGGTTTGCAGTGTGCCGTTGACCTGCAGGTTGGCGACGCTGCCACCACCGGCATACATGCCACCTTCATCGACAGTGATAGCGCCGCTGATGGCTCCCAGGTTGACCAGGCGGGCGCCGCTGAACACCTCGCCGCCGTCACTGAAGTCGTTGTGGCTGGTGAGGATCCAGCTGCCGGACTTCACGTCCAGCCATTCAACGTTCTGGCTATTGCCGAAGCGGCCACCGGCCGGGTCATCCAATGTCACCCGGTCGTAGCCGCTACCGCCGTCCACCAGGCCGTCGAAGCGGCTGGCGCTGCCCAGGGTCAGGTGGTCATCGCCGCCGCCGAGGTCCAGGGCCAGACCATTGCTGCCACTGATCAGACCCTTGTTGCTGACCACATCATCGAACTCTCCCACAAATCTGACGGCAAAACCGTCCAGCCCTTTGATTGTGCCGTTATTGATCAGTCGGGTGGCCGCGACCCCGGGGCCATCGCTGCCGTCATCCACCAGCACCGCATTGTTGGCGCCACTGATGAGTGCACCTGCGGCGTTGTAGAGATAACCCCCGCCAAGGGCGATACCTTCGCTGCCATTGGCAAAGCCGTTTTTATCGACGCCACCGGCGCCGGTGCCCTGAATCACCCCATAGTTTTCGATATGGGCGATCAGGTCGATATCCACGCCATCGCCGTCACCGTTGGGCTTGAGCCCGGAGTAGGCGCCGGTGATGGTGCCGTAATTGATCACGGTGCCGTTGCCGTCCGAACCAAAGCCCGAGCCGTTGCGCCCGGTGACTTCGCCGTAGTTGACCAGGGTTGCGCCCAGATCGGTGGTCATGCCGTGGCGACCACCTGAAAGGGTGCCGTGGTTGGTCACGGTCACGCCGGTTGCCGAGTCAATATCGATGCCGTCGAATTTGTTGTCGTCGGTCAGGGCATCACCCGATGAAATCTCGCCGTAGTTGAGGATTGTGGCGTTGGAACCGGTTTTCATGCCGTCACTGAATTCGCCGCGGATCAGCCCACCCTCGCGGTTGATAAGGGTGGTCTGGACACCCTCGCTGCGCAGCGAGTCGAGGTCGATGGCCTGGCCACTGCCGGTCGAGCGCACAGTGCCACTGTTGTCGATCAACACACTGCCACTGGTGAAATTGGTGTCGATTCGCAAAGCATCGTTACTGCCCTGAATCGTCGCGCCGCTGCGATTGATAATGCTGTAGTTGCGTTCACCACGGGTACTGCCGCTGGTATCGATGGCTCGCCCGCCTGTCGAGATCAAGCTGCCGGCGTTGTCGATGACGACACCTGAGCCGCGGGTGTCGTCTTTCAGAGTGACCGCCACCTTGGTGGTGGTCAGGCTGCCGCTGGGCGTCAACGTCAGGGTGTCGTTGCCATTGAGGGTCAGGCTGTCGGTGCTGGCGGTGCTGAGGAGGGCCGCTTTGGCAAACGCCACAGGGGATAAACAGCTGGTACTCAGCAGTGCAAGGGTGAGCGCAAGACGCTGGGGTGAGGCGGGCATGACGAACGACCTTTTTTGTAATAATAAGGTCGTCATGTATAGCGAACAGGTTTTACAAAATGATGTATCCGAATACCACCAGAACCTCTGTATCGTGTCGGCCATTGTAAGAAATTTCGCTTTTACTCGGCGCTTCCAGATTCTGTCGAAGTGCCCCCTTATCGAAGTGGTTCAGCTCACCCATGGAAACAGTACGTGCCCGTCTTGCCGGCCTGATTGAATTTGTTAAACAGACCGCGCTGATGCAAAAGCGGCCGGCGTTAACACTTAGCCAACACAGCGCCTTCAGTGCCAGCGAAGAAAAATTGCGGGCGTTGCCCGGGGTCAGCCTGGATCTGCACAACGGCGAGGAAGACGAAGTCTGGCTGCAGCTCGAACGTCTGCATGAGCGCAAGCCACCGGCGCCCCTCAGCCCGCTGCTGGGGTTGTGGATCGAACTCAAGGGCACGCCGCAGACCGAACCGGCACTCAAGGTCCGCCTGGCACGGGAGGTCCTGATCAACAGCACGGCGATCTCCGAGGACGAACGCTCGCGCTTGATGCCTGTAGCCCTGCAGATCGGGGAAGACGTCGCTGTCGAAGAGTGGGTCAATCTGGAAGACTGCCTGGATGCTGGCGAGATCCGTGCGCAATTCAAGTCTTACAGCCAAACGGCCTGGCGCCTGTGGGCCGCTGAGGAAAAACAGCGGCGCAAAAGCATCGAACTGTATGCCGAGCTTTTTATGCTGGTGCAAAAGATGCAGGGCAACCTGGGGGATGCGCAGCTGGAACTGGTGTGGGGCCTGGGGGTTTCGACGTGGGAACATCCCGTGGTCGGTGTCATCCATTACCCGTTAATCAGCCAGTTGGTGGAGATCGCCATCAACCCCGACAGCATGGCCATTGAAGTGCGTCCGCGCGCTGCCGAGCCACGCCTGGAAGTGGATGCCTATGTGGCGGCCGATATTGCCGGTGTCGGGCCGCTGGCAACCCTGGCCAAGGATTTTTTCCAACAGGATCAGGCCGGCATCAGCCCGTTCAACGCCGCCAGCTACGAGCCGGTGATTCGTTCAGCATCGACCCTGCTCGATGCCCATGGTCAGTTTTTGCCGGTGACGCTGGCCGAGGGCGATCGATCCGTCCCCAAGGCTGCCGAGTTCTTGTGTGTCACCGATACCTGGTGCCTGTTTGCCCGCGCCCGCGACAGCAATATGTTTATTGAAGACCTGGGTCGCTTTGAAGCCGGGATCGAGGAGGCCGGTGAGCTGCCGGCGGCCTTGCGGGCCATTCTCACCGAACCGTCCAGTGTGCTGGAAGATGTGGTCCTGCCACCGTTTCGTGGTTTGTCCTACGTCAGCGGTACCCAGGGGGATGATGCGCCGGCGGCAAAAGCGCAGGAGCTGTATTTCCCCAAACCGTACAACGATGAGCAGGTGCAAATCATCCAGCTGCTGCAAGTGCACGATGGCGTTGTGGTGCAGGGCCCGCCCGGTACGGGCAAGACCCATACCATCGCCAACGTCATCAGCCATTACCTGGCCAATGGCAAGCGGGTGCTGGTGACGTCGATGAAAGACCCGGCCCTGGCGGTGCTGCAGGAAAAACTCCCGGAAGCCATACGTCCGCTGGCAATCAGTTTGTTGAGCAGTGAAGCGGACGGCATGAAGCAGTTCGAGTTCGCCATTCAAAAGATCTCAGCTGAAGTACAGCGCATCGATCGTGCGCTGTATAAGCGCGAAATCGGGCAGATTGACGACGAAATCAACACCCTTCATGGTCAGATGGCCGGCGTTGATCGTGAGATCACTCATTGGGCCGAGCGTAATCTGTCGGACCTGGAGATCGACGGTGAGCGCCTGAGCCCTACCCATGCGGCCTTGCAGGTTGCGGCGGCCCAAGATGAAATCAGCGGTTTTACCGACCGGATCGGCGTGGACGAAGCGTATCGTCCGCGCTTTACGTTGCAAGACATCATCGCCTTGCGCGAAGCCCGGCTTGAACTCAAGGACTCACTGGCCTACCTGGGCCAGAAACTGCCGCAGCTGGCTGACTTCCCGGACGCGCAGACACTGATTCAGGTGCATCAGGATCTGGCTCAGGAAAGCCAGCTGCAGCTCAAGGAAAGCACCGGCGAAGTGCCGCGCCTGCTGGATAACAGTGCCGAAACCCTGGAGCAGGCCCAGGCGCTGGTCGAGCATTTGGGCCAACTGCAAACCCTGCGCACACAGATCAGCACATCGGCCCACAGCTGGGCCGCGCCCATGCAGGCTTGTCTGATGCGTGGTGGCAACGATGATGTGCTGGCGCTGTTTGCCAGCCTCAAGGGCGAGATCGAAGACGCGCTGGCAGGGCGCAAGGCCTTTGTGGCACGACCGGTAAGCCTGTCGTTCGAGTTGCATGCGCAACCCGAGGTGGTAGCAGCTATCGATAACATGGCCCAGGGGCGACGCCCGTTCGGCTTGTCCGGCCTGCTTGGCAAGGGCACGCAAAAACAGTTGCTGGACACCATTGTGGTGTTGGGCAGCAAGCCGCAAAGCGACCAGGACTGGCAGCATGTGCAAGCCTTTGTGCACTTCCAGCAACACAGCCGTACCTTGCTGCTGCGCTGGAATGCGCTGGCCGCCGAAATACCCTTGCCGACGCTGGAAACCGACGCCGAACAACTGATGGCAGCGGCCCGGGCGATCGAGCAGTTCGATGCCATTGTGCTCACAGAGCAGGGCGAAGCCCGTGCCCACCGCGAACTCAAGCAGCTGCTCCCGGACTGGGCCGAGGTTAGCCAGTTGCGCAGCAACGCATCGGTATTGGCCGAGGCCGAAAGCATCCTGCGACACTACCTGATACGCCATCGCCTGGCGGCCACCTGGGCCATCAAGGAAACCTTCAACAAAGCCCTGGCCGGGTGTGGTGGCGATATCAGTGAGCAGTTGCAAGGCTTTCTGGATTTGAGCCTTGGTCAGCCTCAGGTTGATACCGCCTTACTGCAAACCCGGTGGTCCGCGCTGATGGACGAGTTGCGCCGGGTGATGGCCCTGGCCAGTGCCCTTGAGACCGTACAGCGGGTAACCGACCTGATCGCGCAAAGCGGCGGCCTGCTCTGGGCCGCCCGTTTGCGTGAAGAGCCGGTCGTCGGGCCGGTCGACGGCCTGCTCCCGGACAACTGCCTGGATGTGTGGCGCCTGAGCCGTCTGGCCCGCTACCTCGAAAGCATCGACGGACGCGAAGACCTCAAGCGATTGTTCAAGTTACGCGGTGAGCTGGAGCTGAGTCTGTCGCGTCTTTATCAGGATGCGGTGGTCAAACGAACCTGGCTGCGGCTGTCGGAAAACGCCACGCCGAGTGTCAGGGCAGCCCTTGAGCTGTACCGCACCGCAATCCGCAAGATCGGCAAGGGCACCGGCGTACGCGCCGGGCGTTATCGTCAGGATGCGCGACTGGCGGCCGATGTGGCGATCTCGGCCATCCCGTGCTGGATCATGCCGCATTACCGCATTTGCGAAAGCCTGCCCGCGCAGTACGGTGCCTTTGACCTGGTGATTATCGACGAAGCGTCGCAGTCGGATCTCAGTGCATTGCCGGCGTTGCTGCGGGCGAAAAAAGTGCTGGTGGTGGGCGATGACAAACAAGTATCGCCCGATGGTATCGGCATGGAAGAAGAGCGCGTGCAGAACATGATGGCGCGCTTTCTGGGCAATCAGGTGGGCCTGTATCGGCCCTTGATGTCGCCCGAGCGTTCGCTGTATGACCTGTTCAAAGTGGTATTTGCCAAGAGCGGCACCATGCTGCGCGAGCATTTTCGCTGTGTGGCGCCGATCATCGAATACTCCAAGCGAGAGTTCTACAACCACGAACTCAAACCGCTGCGCCTGCCGTTGATGACTGAGCGTCTTGACCCGCCGCTGGTGGATCTGCTGGTGATGGACGGGGAGAAGAAAGGCAAGTTCAACCTTGGCGAAGCCCAGGTGATCGTCGAGGAAATTCGCCGCCTGATCGCCCTGCCGCAGATCACTGGACGCAGCATCGGCGTGGTCTCGCTGCTGGGCGCCGAGCAAGCGCAAAAGATCATGCAGATGCTGACCAAGGAGCTGGGTGAAGAGGCTATTACCCAGTTCCAGATCAGCTGTGGCGATGCCCGCACGTTCCAGGGCAAGGAGCGCGACATCATGTTCCTGAGCATGGTGGCCTCTCCCGGCGATTGCTTTGCCAACAGCCGCGACTCGATAGCCCAGCGCTTCAACGTGGCCGCTTCGCGGGCACGGGATCGCATGTACCTGGTGCGCAGTGTCGAGCTGACCGACCTCAGCCCTGTGGACAGTTTGCGCCGCGGCCTGATTGAGCACTTTGAAACCCCTTTTACCCAGGATGCTGCGCAGGTCAGTGATCTGCGCGAGTTGTGCGAATCCGGCTTCGAGCAGGAGATGTACGATGAGCTGACCCAGCGTGGCTATCGGGTGATTCCGCAGGTGGGCGTTGGTGCGTATCGCATCGACATGGTGGTCGAGGGCGACAACGACAGTCGCCTGGCCATCGAATGTGACGGCGACCGCTTCCACGGCCCGGACCGCTGGGACAGCGACATGCGTCGCCAGCGTATTCTGGAGAGGGCGGGCTGGCGTTTCTGGCGTTGCTTTGCATCGGCTTTTACCCTTGATCGTCAACAGATCATTGATGATTTGCTGGCTACCTTGAAGGCAATGAACATCGAGCCTGCCAGCGGCGAAGGCGCGGCGCCGAGCATTCATGTCGAGCGCCGTCAGGTATATGGCTTTGAACGCGCAGGAACAGTCACCGAGGAGGGCCGTGTGCGGGCCCATGATAACCGTCCGGCCAAAGACCCGTTTTTGTTCTGGGTACCGGACGACACATTGGCCGTGAGCGATGTCGAGGCTGAGCAGTCTTTGCCACTGACCGTCTGATGGTCGCTGGGGAACAGTAGGCGCGAGCCTGCTCGCGATACCGTGACCCGGCCAGCCAGACCGCAGCGCCTGTATTACAGGCAGGCCAGCCCCTTGGGGTTTTGCGTTGTCATGTGTCAGCAGGTGATCGTACAACCACCTTGAGCTATGATGCGTCCCTACGGGGGCGCGATTTCGCAGTGTTCAGGTCGGCCAAGGCGATAGATCAGCTGCTTTAATCATCAATGCTTCCGATCCTTTTGATTTCGAGAAAAATGTTCACCATGGAAAACCACAACGACGTACCCCGCCTCCCTCGCAAGCGCCGCAGCCTGGCGCAAGAGTTGGTGACGGTGCTGTCCGAGCAGATCCGCGACGGCATGCTCAAGCGCGGCGACAAGTTGCCCACCGAGTCGGCGATCATGGAAGCCCATGGTGTTAGCCGTACGGTGGTGCGCGAGGCCATTTCCCGACTGCAGGCCGCAGGGCAAGTCGAGACGCGACACGGCATCGGCACCTTTGTGCTGGATACACCGAGCCCGAGCGGTTTTCGCATCGATCCGGCAACTGTCGTCACATTGCGCGATGTGCTGGCGATTCTTGAGTTGCGCATCAGCCTGGAGGTTGAATCTGCAGGGCTGGCGGCGCAGCGTCGCAGTGCCGAACAATTGGCCGCAATGCGCGCGGCGCTGGATGCCCTGAATGAAAACACCGCGCGTAACGGTGATGCCGTGGCCTCGGATTTTCAGTTCCATTTGCAGATTGCACTGTCGACCGGCAACCGCTACTTCACGGACATCATGACTCACCTGGGCACCAGCATTATCCCGCGAACCCGGCTCAATTCGGCGCGTCTGGCCCATGATGACCAGCAGCAGTACATGGACCGCCTGAACCGTGAACACGAAGAAATCTACCAGGCCATTGCCCGTCAGGATTCGGAAGCGGCCCGCGCTGCCATGCGCCTGCACCTGACCAACAGCCGCGAGCGCCTGCGCCATGCCCACGAAGAAGCTGAGGCACAGCGGGGGTAGGGCGTCCTCCACCTGTGGGAGCGGGCTTGCCCGCGATCGTATCGACGCGGATGGCCTGACAGAACGCGGCGCTTGCATCGCGAACAAGCCCGCTCCCACCGGGTATTGCTGCGTACGATGAGCTGTTCTACGACAACCTGTCACTTACCAAAAATTAAATTTCACTTTCACCACACTCCACCAAAGCCCGTACTAGACGGGCTTTTTTGTTTTTATCGAAACTGATTCGCCCCAGGGCAGCCGCGATTTCAAGAAATGAGATTGACGTTCTTTTTTTAAGTTGTACGATGACGTACGACGCAACGAATCGCTAACGTATTTCTCATCACAACGTGCTCCCAGGGTGTTCGAATAATGAATCCACAAGAACTGAAGTCCATCCTCTCTTCCGGTCTGTTGTCCTTTCCGATAACCGACTTCAATGCTCAAGGTGATTTCCACCCTGAGGGTTACATCAAACGTCTGGAATGGCTGGCTCCGTACGGCGCTTCGGCCCTGTTTGCCGCTGGCGGCACGGGTGAGTTCTTCTCCCTGGCAGCCAGCGAATACTCGCAAGTGATCAAAACCGCAGTCGATACCTGCGCTACCAGCGTGCCGATCCTGGCCGGTGTCGGTGGTTCGACCCGCCAGGCCATCGAATACGCTCAAGAAGCCGAGCGCCTGGGCGCCAAAGGCCTGCTGCTGTTACCGCATTACCTGACTGAAGCCAGCCAGGACGGCGTTGCCGCCCACGTTGAGGCTGTGTGCAAGTCGGTAAACATCGGCGTGATCGTCTACAACCGCAACGTTTGCCGTCTGACCGCACCGCTGCTGGAACGTCTGGCCGAGCGCTGCCCCAACCTGATCGGCTACAAGGATGGCCTGGGCGATATCGAATTGATGGTGTCGATCCGTCGCCGCCTGGGTGATCGCTTCAGCTATCTGGGCGGCTTGCCGACGGCCGAAGTGTACGCCGCTGCCTATAAGGCATTGGGCGTACCGGTTTACTCCTCGGCGGTGTTCAACTTTATCCCGAAAACCGCGATGGAGTTCTACCGTGCGGTGGCCCGTGACGATCACGGCACGATCGGCAAGATCATCGATGAGTTCTTCCTGCCGTACCTGGACATCCGCAACCGCAAAGCCGGCTACGCGGTCAGTATCGTCAAGGCCGGGGCCACCATTTCCGGTTACGGCGCAGGCCCGGTGCGTACCCCGTTGACCGATCTGCTGCCGGACGAGTACGAGGCGCTGGCAGCCTTGATCGACAAGCAAGGTCCGCAGTAAGCAATGACCAAGGCCGCTGAGTAATCAGCGGCTTTTTACGTAAAGGAATACGATCGGTGGCTCACGCAGCTCCCACATAAGTTCCACCCGTCAGCTACAGCCAAAACAGATTAACCCGCACATAAAAATAATCAGTGGGAGTAGTACTACATGCAAGCGACCAAGCCGACGCATGTCCGTTATTTGATTTTGCTCATGCTTTTTCTGGTGACCACGATCAATTATGCCGACCGTGCCACTATCGCCATCGCAGGTTCCAGCCTGCAAAAAGACCTCGGCATCGACGCCGTGACCCTGGGCTATATCTTCTCCGCATTTGGCTGGGCCTATGTGGCCGGGCAAATCCCCGGTGGCTGGTTGCTCGACCGGTTCGGCTCGAAAAAAATCTATGCCCTGAGCATCTTTACCTGGTCCCTGTTCACCGTGCTGCAAGGCTTTGTCGGTGAATTCGGCATGTCCACGGCCGTGGTGGCGCTCTTCATGCTGCGTTTTCTGGTGGGGTTGGCCGAAGCGCCGTCCTTTCCCGGTAACGCCCGCATCGTGGCTGCCTGGTTCCCCACCGCCGAACGTGGCACGGCCTCAGCTATTTTCAACTCGGCGCAATACTTTGCCACCGTGCTGTTTGCACCGTTGATGGGCTGGATCGTGTATTCCTACGGTTGGGAGCACGTCTTTATCGTGATGGGTGTGTTCGGCATCGTCTTCTCGGGCATCTGGCTCAAAGTGATCTACAGCCCGCGTGAGCACCCGCGCATCAACGAAGCGGAGTTCAAACACATCGCCGACAACGGCGGCATGGTCGACATGGACCAGAAAGGCAAAAAGGCCGACGGCCCCAAGTGGGACTACATACGCCAACTGCTGACCAATCGCATGATGCTCGGCGTTTACCTGGGTCAGTACTGCATTAATGGCATCACTTATTTCTTTCTGACCTGGTTCCCGGTGTACCTGGTGCAGGATCGCGGCATGACCATCCTCAAGGCCGGCTTTATTGCCTCACTGCCGGCGGTCTGCGGGTTTATCGGCGGCGTGCTGGGCGGAGTCATTTCCGATTACCTGCTGCGCAAGGGCCACTCCCTGACCTTCGCCCGCAAGGCGCCGATCATCGCCGGCCTGCTGGTATCGAGCAGTATCGTGGCCTGCAACTATGTGGACATTGAATGGATGGTGGTGGGCTTTATGGCCCTGGCCTTCTTCGGCAAGGGCGTGGGCGCACTGGGCTGGGCCGTGGTTTCCGACACCTCGCCCAAGCAGATCGCCGGCTTGAGCGGCGGTCTGTTCAATACCTTCGGTAACATCGCCTCCATCACTACCCCGATCGTCATTGGCTACATCATCAGTGCCACCGGCTCGTTCAAATGGGCGCTGGTGTTTGTCGGTTGCAACGCACTGGTGGCGGTCTTCAGCTATCTGGTGATCGTCGGCCCGATCAAGCGTGTGGTACTTAAAGAACCACCGACCAGCGACCCGAAAATCGCTGACATTTTACCTGTCCATATTTGAGGAGCGGCGTCATGACGTTGATTGAACATTCCGACTCACCGCGCTCGATCCGCCTGCACCCGCGGGATAATGTCGCGGTGGTGGTCAACGACCAGGGCGTACCGGCGGGTACTGTGTTTGCCGACGGGCTGGTGACGGTGGATTTTGTCCCCCAGAGCCACAAGGTCACGCTGGTGGCTATTGCCGAAGGTGGCGAGGTGATCCGCTACGGTCAGGTGATCGGCTATGCCCTGCAAGCCATTGCGCGGGGCAGTTGGGTCAATGAGGACCAACTGCGCATGCCCACCGCACCGCCGCTCGATAGCCTGCCACTGGCCACCGATGTTCCCGCACCGCAAATGCCACTTGAGGGCTTCACCTTCGAGGGTTATCGCAACGCCGATGGCACGGTCGGGACGCGCAATATCCTCGGCATCACCACCACCGTGCAGTGTGTGACCGGCGTGCTGGACCATGCGGTCAAGCGCATCAAGGACGAGTTGTTGCCCCGTTACCCGCATGTCGATGATGTGGTGGCCCTGACCCACAGCTACGGCTGCGGCGTGGCGATCAGCGCCACCGACGCCTATATCCCGATCCGTACCGTACGCAACCTGGCGCGCAACCCCAACCTGGGTGGCGAAGCGCTGGTGATCAGTCTGGGCTGCGAAAAGCTCCAGGCCGGCCAGGTGATGCACGAAAACGACAGCTCAGTGGACTTGAGCGAGCCGTGGTTGTACCGCTTGCAGGACTCCAGCCACGGCTTTACCGAAATGATCGAACAGATCATGGCGCTGGCCGAAGTGCGTTTGAAAAAACTCGATCAACGTCGCCGCGAAACCGTGCCGGCGTCCGAGCTGATTTTGGGTATGCAGTGCGGTGGCAGCGATGCGTTCTCCGGCATCACTGCCAACCCGGCGTTGGGCTTTGCCTCGGACCTGCTGCTGCGGGCAGGGGCGACGGTGCTGTTTTCCGAAGTCACCGAAGTGCGCGACGCCATCTACCTGCTGACTTCCCGTGCTGCCAACGAAACCGTCGCCCGAGAACTGGTGCGCGAAATGGACTGGTACGACCGTTACCTGGCCAAGGGTGAGGCGGATCGCAGCGCCAACACCACGCCGGGGAACAAGAAAGGCGGGCTGTCGAATATTGTCGAAAAGTCCCTGGGCTCCATCGTCAAATCCGGCAGCAGCGCGATCAATGGCGTGCTGGGGCCCGGCGAACGGGTCAAGGGCAAGGGCCTGATTTTTTGTGCGACGCCTGCCAGCGATTTTGTCTGCGGTACTTTGCAACTGGCCGCCGGTATGAACCTGCACGTATTCACCACAGGTCGCGGCACGCCGTATGGGTTGGCGATGGCACCGGTGGTGAAAGTCTCGACCCGTACTGAGCTGGCCCGACGCTGGCCGGACCTGATCGATATCGACGCCGGGCGCATCGCCACCGGGCGCGCGAGTATTGAAGAGCTGGGCTGGGAGCTGTTCCATTACTACCTGGACGTGGCCAGTGGCAAACAGCACACCTGGGCCGAGCAGCACAAATTGCACAACGACATCACCCTGTTCAATCCGGCGCCGATCACCTAGAGCAGTGAGGTGCCGCCGAACCCCGTAGATACCTTCCAGTGGGAGCGAGCCTGCTCGCGAAGGTCGTTCGCGAGCAGGCTCGCTCCCACAGTTGAAGTTTTCCCGTAGCAGCGGGTTACTTGGCCCTTGAGCTGCAGGCGAAGCCGTCGGGGCCAGCCGTTTGCGTGCAGGCGCGTTCGGCGGGCAGGTTTTTCACCGACTCGCGCAAGTGGTTACGATTTTTGCCGTCGCGCTCCAGGTCAAAGGCGTCATACAACTTGCCAGCGGCGGTGTAGCTGCGCACCTTCAGCCTTGAGTCCTGTACGTCGACCGTCTGGTACAGCTGGGTTTCTTCAGCACTGCGATCCGGTTGCTGCCGGGCCCGGTCATTGAGGCCATACATCTTCGAACCCGCCACCGAGACCATATACACCGGTCCCTGAATCTTGCCGCCGGCTTGTGCGGCTTTGGACGCAACACGGCCGGCCTCGTTGCTGACACGGCTGTAGCAGTGATCATGGCCCTGCAACACCAGATCCACCGCATAACGCTCGAACAGCGGCTTCCAGGCAGTTTTCAACGGCTCGGTATCTTCGGGGCGGGCGCAGGTGTAGACCGGCTGGTGAGTGACCACGATATTCCAGCGTGCGGGGCTGGTTTTCAGGCTCTGCTCAAGCCAGCGGGTCTGTTGATCAAGGGTGCCCATATCGAGCGCCGAGGTGCCATCAAGGACGATAAACCGCACACCCTGATAGTCGACAAAGTAGGTGGTGTCTTTGAGCCCATCAACACCGTTTTGCGGCAGGGCGAACTGGCGGCTCCAGTGCGGCCCGAGAGTGCGGGTTTCGCTGCCGTCGGGGTTGAGGCCGTCGAGGTATTCGTGGTTGCCGGCGGCCACTAGCTGGGGAATCATCCCGTAATTGAAACCACCTGCCTGGTTCCATTCGCCCCATTGATCGTCGTGTACCAGGTCTTCGCGTTGCGACACCAGGTCCCCGGCATGCACGATCAACGCGGGGTTGGCCACGCTCTGCAAGGCCTGGCGAATGCTGCGCGAGGCCAGTGACAGAATGTCGTTCTGCACATCGCCCATATAAATAAAGTTGAACGGCTTGAAACTCTTGGTCGCAGTGTGGAACTGCAACCACTCACTCCAGCCGTCGCTGCCCTTGACCCGGTACACATAGGCCGTGCCCGGCTGCAGGTCGTGCAGGCGTACCTGGTGGAACAACGCCGCGCCGTTCTCGTTGTCCAGGCTGATGCTTGTGCCCTGGACCTCATGCGCCGCCTTGGCCAGTTGCGGGCCATCGAGGGCAGGAGCCAGTTGCAGCTGGCTGGCCTGCTGGCGGGTATCGGTGCGGAATGTTACGGCCATTTCCCTGGCAGGATCGGCCCCGGGGGTCAGCACGATACGGTCGGCCAGGCCACTGGCGGCATAAGGCGCGCCGGGGGAGTGGGGCAGCGGCGTGTCGGGGGCGGCGCAAGCGCTGTTGATCACGGAAAAAAGCGCGAGGGCCAGTAATGTGGGGCGAATCATGGGGGCTCCTTGAGGGCTGAATGCCCGTCAAGGAAACAAAGCCCCATGACACCGGGATGACGGCGGGGGTCGATTTGGCTCAGTCACAAGTCGCTTTGCGCGTGGCTTGTGGCCCGCAGCGGGGTAAACGTTGAGGCGAAGGGGGTCGTTTGAGATCACCCCTTCTGCGCCATTTCTGTAGATACTCTGTTGCCGGTCAACCCTCCCTGTGGGAGCGAGCCTGCTCGCGAAAGTCGTTCGCGAGCAGGCTCGCTCCCACAGTTAAAATTCCCTTCAGAACTAGCGGGTTGCCTGCATCGCGGGCAAGCCCGGCTCCCACACATTCTCCTCCCGTGATGGTTGTGCCGCGCTGGATGCCGCCACGCGACCAATCACCAGAATCGCCGGGCTCTTGAGTTCAAACGCCTGGGCATCTTTCTCCATCGCCGTCAGGTCGCTGCGGCATTCGCGCTGGTGGGGCAGGGAGGCATTTTCGATCATGGCCACCGGCATGTCCGCCGTCATGCCGCCCGCCAGCAATTGTTCGCGGATCTCGCTCAACTTTGCTACCCCCATATACACCACCAGGGTCGTGCCGCTTTGCGCCAGCGCCTGCCAGTTCACCTGGCTGTCATCCTGGGTGTGTGCCGTCACCAGCGTCACGCCACGGGCCACGCCGCGCAGGGTCAGGGGGATAGCGCATTGCGTCGCGCCAGCCAGGCCGGCCGTGATGCCATTGACCAGTTCCACCTCAACCCCGTGTTCACGCAACCACTGTGCTTCTTCGCCGCCACGGCCGAAAATGCATGGGTCGCCGCCCTTGAGTCGAACCACGCATTTGCCGTGGCGGGCATAACGCAGCATCAGGCGATGAATAAACGCCTGTGGAGTCGAACGGCACCCTCCGCGTTTGCCCACCGAAATCACCCGCGCAGCGGGGCAATGCTCCAGCACCGCGTCATTGACCAGATCGTCAATCAATACGACATCTGCTTCGCGCAGGGCGCGCACGGCCTTGAGCGTCAGCAGTTCGGGATCACCCGGCCCTGCGCCCACCAGCCAGACTTTTGCACTCATTGTGATTTCCTCACGGGTTAATGGCGACTGGCTGCGCCTGGGCAGTCAGCAAGCGCTTGATTTGCGGGACACAGGAGCCGCATTGCGTGCCGCAGCCCAACGATCTTTTCAGTCCCTGCAAGTCCAGCCCTTGGGCGATGCCAGCCTCAATCACGCTCTGACTGACGTTCTTGCAATTGCACACAATCGAGTTGCCAGCGGTCGGGGCGTTGGCGTTGCCCGGTGGCGCGCTCAGTGGCGCCAGCAGCCAGCGGCGCAATTGCTCGTCGGCGCGGCCTTCCTGCCACAGGTTTTGCAGCCAGTGCCGTGCCAGGGTTTCGCCCGCCAGACGAATCGCAGTGATGCTTCCGTGCTCGATGCGCACCCGCTTGCCAATGGCGCGGCGCGGGTCGTCGTAAGCCAGTACCGGCCCCTCGTTGAGCCCCAGGCATTGATCAATCTCGCGTAGCAGTTGCGGATCGGGTGCGCTGGCGCTGGCGGCACGGATCAGTAACGCAGGGCGCTCGCGGCCAGTCAGGCTGAAACTGACGTACGAAAAGGTTTCGCAGAGCTGGCGCAGTGTCTCGAAGTTCTGTTGAACATCACCCTCGATCAGGGCGAAAAGGTGCCAAGGTAATTGCGCCGGTTCCAGGCGCACGGCGCTGTGTTTGAGTTCCGGTTGTTTGGACAGCGGGTCAAACGCTGGCACGGTCAAGGTGTTGACCCCGCCCTTGAGGAAGCGGTCACCCCAGTGCATCGGCAAAAACGCCTGCCCCGGGCGCACGCTGTCGTCGCTGCTGACTGGAACAATCACGGCGCCGCGCCGACTCTTGAGGCTGACCAGATCTCCGGGCTGCAGGCGATGACGGCGCAACTCGTCCGGGTGCAGGCTCAACACCGCTTCGCTGACGTGACCGAACAATTGCGCGGCCGTGCCGGTGCGGCTCATGCCGTGCCATTGGTCGCGCAGGCGACCAGTGATCAGCGTGAGGGGGAAGCGTGCGTCGCGCTGCTCCTTGGCGGCGCGGTAGGGCTCGGCCACGAACTGCGCACGACCGGTGGCGGTAGGGAATACCGCGTCCAGATACAGCCGCGCAGTGCCTTCACGGGCCCCTATCGGGAAAGGCCACTGTTGCGGGCCGATGGCATCGAGCACTGCATGGCTGATACCCGACAGGTCCAGATCACGGCCAGAGGTCAGGTGCTTGTATTCGTCGAACACCTGGGCTTCAGTTTCAAATGCAAACAGGCTGCTGTGCTCGGGACGCAGATGTTTTTCCAGGCGCTGTGCGAAATCCACCGTAATTGCCCAGTCTGAACGGGCTTCGCCCGGTGCCGGAATGGCTTTGCGTACATGGGAAATACGCCGTTCAGAGTTTGTCACTGTGCCGTCCTTTTCCCCCCAACTGGCGGCGGGCAACAGCAGGTCGGCGAAGGCCGCGGTTTCGGTGGTGTGAAACGCCTCTTGCAGCACCACAAACGGGCAGGCCTGCAACGCCGCCCGCACGGCAGTCTGGTCCGGCATGGATTGCGCGGGGTTGGTGCAGGCGATCCACACGGCCTTGACCTTGCCGCTGGCCATTTGCTCAAAGAGTTCGATGGCGCTCAGGCCGGTGTTCTGTGGCAGTTGCTCAACCCCCCAGTAAGCGGCGACTTCGGCCCGGTGTTCGGCATTGGCCGCATCACGATGGCCGGGTAACAAGTTGGACAGGCTACCGGTTTCGCGCCCGCCCATGGCATTGGGCTGACCGGTAAGCGAGAACGGTCCTGCACCCGGGCGGCCGATTTGCCCGGTGGCCAGATGCAGATTGATCAGGGCGCTGTTTTTCGCGCTGCCGGCGGTGGACTGGTTCAGGCCCATGCACCACAGCGATAAAAAACTTGGCGAGGTGCCTACCCATTCGGCGCATTGCTGCAGTTGCTCGACGCTGATGCCGCACAATTGCGAGACCATCTGCGGGGTGTAATCGCGCACCAGACTTTTCAGCTCGGGCAGGCCCTGAGTGTGGGCCTGGATAAAGTCGCGATCGACCCAGTCTTCCCACAGCAATAAATGCAAAATTCCGTGAAACAACGCGACGTCGGTGCCCGGTAAAATTGCCAGATGCAGGTCGGCCAGATCGCAGGTATCGGTACGCCGCGGGTCGATAACGATGACTTTCATCTGCGGACGTCGGGCTTTTGCCTCCTCCAGGCGGCGAAACAGTACCGGATGTGCGTAAGCCATATTGCTGCCGACGATCATCACGCAATCGCTCAGCTCCAGGTCTTCATAGCTGCAAGGCGGCGCATCGGCGCCCAGGCTTCGTTTGTAGCCGACCACGGCCGAGGACATGCACAGCCGCGAATTGCTGTCGATATTGTTGGTGCCCACCAGCGCCCGGGCCAGTTTGTTGAAGGCGTAGTAATCCTCGGTCAGCAACTGCCCCGAGATATAAAACGCCACGCTGTCGGGGCCGTGCTCGGCGATGGTGGCGGCGAACACATTGGCCGCGTGATCAAGGGCGCTGTCCCAGTCGCTGCGACCACGGGCCAGCGCCTTGCCCAGGCGCAGTTGCGGGTACAGCGCGCGGGCATTGAGGTCGCCGGTCAGGTGCAGGGTCGAGCCTTTGCTGCACAGCTTGCCATAGTTGGCCGGATGCGCCGGATCGCCGCTGACGCCGAGAATACGCTCGCCATCATGTTCGATCAGCACGCCGCAGCCGACCCCGCAGTAGCAGCAGGTGGAGGCGGTGATCTGGCGGCTCATCAGCCTGCATCCCGCAAGGCCAACTGCACACGGCCATTTTCGACCCGAGCCTGATGGTGGTGGGCGCAACCGATATCCGGGGCCTGGGCTTCGCCGCTTTGCAGATCGATCTGCCAGTTGTGCAGCGGGCAGGCGACGCGCTTGCCGTAGATCAAGCCCTGGGACAACGGGCCGCCCTTGTGCGGGCAGCGGTCGTCGAGGGCGAACACTTCGTCGTCGCTTGTGCGAAAAATCGCGATATCACCCTTCGGTCCGCTGATGATCCGTGAGCCCAGGGTGTTGATTTCTTCAAGTGAACAGATATCGAGCCAGTTCATGCCGGCACCTCCAGATTGTTCACGGGGATGACCTCGAACTCCTTTTTCAGCAACGGCTGCACCAGGCGCTCTTTCCACGGGTCTTGCTCAAACGACAGGGAAAACTGCAGGCGATCATTGAGCGCCTTGCGCCGTTCGGGGTCTTCAAGCACCGCCTTTTTGATGTGCTCCATACCGACCCGTTGCAGGTAATGCACGGTGCGCTCGAGGTAGAAGGCCTCTTCGCGATACAACTGTAAAAAGGCACCGTTGTACTCGCGGACTTCTTCAGCCGTTTTGAGTTTGACGAAGAACTCGGCAACCTCGGTTTTGATCCCGCCATTACCGCCGATATACATCTCCCAGCCGGAGTCCACGCCGATAATTCCTACGTCCTTGATGCCTGCTTCCGAACAGTTGCGCGGGCAACCGGACACTGCCAACTTCACCTTGTGCGGCGACCACATATTGAACAGATCGTGTTCCAGTTCGATGCCCAGTTGCGTCGAGTTTTGCGTGCCGAAGCGGCAGAACTCGCTGCCCACACAGGTCTTTACCGTGCGGATGGATTTGCCGTAGGCATGCCCCGAGGGCATGTCCAGATCCTTCCACACGCCCGGCAGGTCGTGTTTTTTTATCCCCAGCAGATCGATGCGCTGCCCGCCGGTAACCTTGACCATCGGCACGTTGTACTTGTCGGCCACATCGGCAATACGCCTCAGCTCGGAGGGGTTGGTGACGCCGCCCCACATCCGCGGGACGACGGAATAGGTGCCGTCTTTTTGAATGTTTGCGTGGGCCCTTTCGTTTATTAGCCGTGATTGCGGATCATCGCGGGCCTCTCCCGGCCAGGTGGAAATCAGGTAGTAGTTGAGCGCCGGGCGGCAGGTGGCGCAGCCGTTGGGCGAGCGCCAGTTCAGGTAGCGCTGGGTGTCGGCGATGGTCAGCAAATGTTGCTCGCGAATGGCCCGGCGGATTTGTCCGTGGTTCAGGTCGCTGCAGCCGCAGATGGCTTTTTCGCTTTTGGGTTTGACGTCCGCCGCGCCCCCCACGGTGTTGATCAAAATCTGCTCCACCAACCCCGCGCATGAACCGCAGGAGCTGGCCGCCTTGGTGTGCTTTTTGACCTCATCAACGCTGAACAGCCCGTGCTCTTGAATAGCCTTGACGATGGTGCCCTTGCACACGCCATTGCAACCGCAGATTTCGGCGGTGTCGGCCATGCTCATGGCCTTGTCCTGGCCCTGATGGCCGACATCGCCTATGGCATTTTCACCAAACATCAAATGATCGCGGATCTCACCGATGGCGTGATTCTCACGGATTTGTCGGAAGTACCAGCCGCCGTCTGCGGTGTCGCCGTATAGGCAGGCTCCCACCAGAATGTCGTCCTTGATCACCAGCTTTTTGTAGACCCCGCCGATCGGGTCGCTGAGGGTGATGATTTCAGTGCCTTCACCGCCCATAAAGTCGCCTGCCGAGAACAGATCGATGCCGGTGACCTTCAGTTTGGTCGACGTGACCGAGCCCTGATAGCGGGCAAAACCCAGTTGTGCGAGGTGGTTGGCGCAGACCTTGGCCTGCTCGAACAGTGGCGCCACCAGGCCGTAAGCGATGCCGCGATGGCTGGCGCATTCGCCGATGGCGTAAATGCGCGGGTCGTAGGTTTGCAGGGTGTCGTTGACGAGAATGCCGCGATTGCAGGGGATGCCCGCCTGCTCGGCAAGCTCGGTATTGGGCCGAATACCGGCAGCCATCACTACCAGATCTGCAGGGATGATCTCGCCGTTCTTGAACTCCACCGAGCCCACCCGGCCATTGCCAGCATCGTGCAGGGCATTGGTCTGTTCGCGCAGGCGAAAATGCAGGCCGCGTGCTTCAAGAGCATTTTGCAGCAGTTGGCCGCTGATCGGGTCGAGTTGGCGATCCAGCAGCCATTCGCCGATATGCACCACGGTCACATGCATGCCGCGCAGCATCAGGCCATTGGCTGCCTCCAGCCCCAGCAGTCCGCCGCCGATGACCACCGCGTGTTTATGGGTTTTGGCGGTATCGATCATCGCCTGGGTATCGGCAATATCGCGGTAGCCGATCACACCGTCCAGGGTGTTGCCGGGGATCGGCAGGATAAAGGGCGTAGAGCCGGTGGCAATCAGCAGACGGTCGTACTCGGCTTCGGTACCGTCTTCGGCGATAACCCGGCGCCTGGCCCGGTCGATCTGCACCACCTTGCGGTTGAGCAGCAGCTTGATGTTGTTGTCCAGGTACCAGTCCAGATCGTTGAGCACTATCTCCTCGAAGGTCTGTTCCCCGGCCAGAACGGGCGAGAGCAGGATACGGTTGTAGTTGGCGTGAGGTTCGGCGCCGAAGACCGTAATCTCGTACAGCTCGTTGCTCAGTTTGAGCAACTCTTCCAGGGTGCGAACCCCGGCCATGCCGTTGCCGATCATCACCAGTTTGAGTTTTTTCATCAGGTTCTCCGCGAGCAAGGCCGGCCTTCTGGGGGGCATTGCGGCCTTGCTCGACACATTGTGCAAAAACAAAAAAAGGCGTCCCGCTAGTTGCCTAGCGAGGACGCCTTTGTCCTTGTCCCGTTCTCTCGGGAAACCTGGTATTCGTCGTTGAAGACCGGGTTTTATGTTTGATGGATTAGCTAATGCAGTGGTTGTGCCAAGTTGACAAGAGCCCGTGTTTACACGATGTCTGGATATTCGCGGGGTGTTTTTGTGCACCGATGCAATGCGCCTCGCCCGTTATTGGGGCGCCGCTTGCCCTGTAGCGAACACCTTTATGGGTGAGACAGCAAAAATATCAGCACCAGATTTATCAACAACGACACTGATGCCACCGTCCGCCATACCTTTAACGGCTCGCGCTCCAGCAAGGGCCGGGGGCGCACGCTCAAGCTCTGGCGCTCACCCTGCTCCAGTTGTAGCAGCCATTCTTCGGCCGTTTCAAAGCGTTGCGCCGGATTGGCGGCAACCCCGCGCTCAAGGTTATGGGCAATCCACTCCGGCAGATCGGGTCGATAACGACTGGCGCTGACAGGCATACCAAAGCGCGGACGCTGAAATGCTTCGATTTCTCCGTAGGGGTAATGCCCGGTCAGCAGGTAATACAACGTCACGCCCACGGCGTAGAGATCCTGTCCGGGGCTGGGTTTTTCGCCGCGAAAGGCTTCCGGGGAGAGATAACTGGGTGTGCCGGGCAACGTTGATGGCAGATCCTCCGACAGACCGGGGCAGTAGGCCAGCCCAAAGTCCAGCAAGCGCAATTCACCGTCGTCACCCAGCAACAGATTGTGCGGTTTGATATCGCGATGAAAAATCTGCCGTCGGTGTAACAGGCCCACAGCTCGCAACAGGCGCTCGGCCAGATCCAGCCATTGTGCCAGGGGCAGAGGCCCGCGCTTGGTATAGAGATTTTCCAGGGTGGTGCCTGGATATTCACGCATCACGTAGTACAAATGCTGACGCTGGCTGGCGGGGTGCACCTCGGGGAAATGACGACCCGCCACGCGCTTGAGGAACCATTCTTCCGATAGCAGCGCTTGCCCTGCCAGGTGATCGTCGTGCAGATGGGCCGGCAGGGTTTTCAGTAGCCAGGGCTGTTGCTGCGCATCCCGCACCCGGTAGAGCAGTGATTGCTGGCTCTGGCCAACATGGCTTTCGACCTGCCAGTTTTCAAAGTGTTGCCCCGGTTTGAGCGCGGGCGGTAGTGGCCATTGCTGCAGTTGCGCCAGGGCGTCGCCGATGGCGCTTTCCCCCAGAGCGTCGACCCTCACCAGCAGAGCGCTGGCATTGTCCTGACTGCCTGCCCGATGCGCGGCATTCACCAGCGTGCTGGCGGCGCTTTGCAGGTCGGGTAGATCACGCAACAGGGCGGCTATGGCGGTATCGCCCAGGGTCGACCATATACCGTCACTAAGCAGCACAAAGGTCTCGCCCTGTTGCAGTTCACCGTCCAGAAAATCCACCACCAGATACTGATCCAGCCCCAGCGCCCGCTTGAGCACATGCTGCATACCCGGCTGGTCCCAGACGTGGTCTTCACTGATGCGCTGCAAGGTTGTGGCGTGCCAGCGGTAGACCCGGCAATCACCCACATGGGCCAACGTAAAACGCCTGCCGCGCATGACCACAGCACTTACCGTGGTCAGCAGCGGTTGCCCGCCGCCATTGACCCGCAGCCAGCTATTTTGCGCTTGCAGCAAACGTTCCAGTGCCTGGGCGACGCTCCAGGTTTCTGGTGTGGCGTAGTAGTCCAGCGCCAGTGCCTGCAACGTCGAACGGGCGGCCAGGCCGCCATCGGCGCATTGGCTGACGCCATCGGCAATGGCAAATAAATGCCCTTTGCTCGCCGCCAGCATGGGCACAGGCGTGACCTCGCGCAGTGCGTCCTGATTCTCTGCGCGAGAGCCGATGGCGCTGGCGTGGGCGAAACTCAGTTGCAGACTCATCGCAGCCTCACACTCGGGCAGCGGTCACGGCAGCCGAGCCCCAGGTTGTTCTCCAGCGGCGCTTGACCCCGTGCAGGCCGAACCAGGCCAGTACGCCAAGGCTGGCAAATAACCACAAGGCCAGTTGATAGCTGCCGGTGCTTTGTTTAATCGCGCCCATGCCTGCTGCGAGGGCGAAACCACCAATGCCGCCTGCCATGCCGATCAAGCCCGTCATAACGCCAATTTCACGACGAAAGCGCTGAGGCACCAATTGGAAAACTGCCCCGTTACCTGCACCCAACCCCAGCATTGTGCAGACGAAAAGCGCCAGTGCTGCATAGGAGCTTGGCAGGTTGAAACCCACGGCGGCGATGCTGATGGTCGCCAGGGTGTACATCCCCAACAGGGTACGAATACCGCCGAAGCGATCCGCCAGCGCACCGCCCAGCGGCCGCATCAAACTACCGCCAAATACACAGGCGGCTGTGTAGTAACCCGCCGTCACCGGGCTTAGTCCGTATTGATCGTTAAAATAGCCGGGCAGGGCGCTGGCCAGGCCGATAAAGCCGCCGAACGTCACGCTGTAGAAAAACATGAACCACCAACTGTCGCGGTCGCCCAGGGCCTTGAAGTAATCGCTCATGGACTTGGCCACGGGCCGTTCCGGGGCGTTTTTGGCCAGCCAGGCAAATACGAAAATGCACAGCACCAGCGGGATCAGGGCAAAGCCGAACACATTGCTCCAGCCATACGCCGCTGCCAGCACCGGGGCCAGTAGCGCAGCGAACACCGTGCCAGAGTTGCCTGCACCGGCGATGCCCATTGCCTTGCCCTGGTGTTGCGGTGGATACCACTGCGAGGCCAGCGGCAACGCAACGGCAAACGAGGCGCCAGCCATGCCCAGAAACAGTCCCAGCAAAAGAGCCTGCTCGTAGCTGTGAATACCGTGCTTCCAGGCCACAAACAACGCACCAATAACAATGACCTGACCGATCAGCCCGGCGGTTTTGGGAGACAGGCGATCAGCCAGCAGGCCCATCACAAAGCGCAGCACGGCCCCCGCGAGGATCGGCGTGGCCACCACCAGCCCACGCTGTTGCGTGGTCAGGTGCAGGTCGGTGGCAATTTGCACGGCCAGTGGGCCGAGCAGATACCAGACCATAAAACTCAGGTCGAAATACAGAAACGCCGCGAACAGGGTTGGAGTATGGCCGGACTTCCAGAAGCTTGAATTCATCGCGCACCTCAACGGTTGATCGTTTTTAGAAGAAGAGTTGCGATGGGGCGCCGTAACGGCCGCACCACCGGCCCCGGTCGCTGGGGCCAAAACGAAAAAACGCCGCTGCCGGATCCGCCATGGGCGAATCAGGGGAGCGACGTCTCTGTCGTAGATGGGGCAACCGCCGTTGGTTACCGGTAAGGATTGCTTAGCGAAAACTGTGCCAATTGAGGAGGATCATGGGTCAACCCAGAAGCTCACTCATGGCTATGATCTGTTCCGCCACCTGTATCAGTTTTTGTTGGCGGCTCATGGCCTGGCGGCGCATCAGGGTGTAAGCCTCTTCTTCGTTGCAGCTTTTCATCTTCATCAGCAGACCCTTGGCCAGTTCGATGCGCTTGCGCTCGGCCAGTTGCTGGTCGCGGGCATGCAGTTGGGCGCGCAGGGCCTGGTCGCTTTCGAAGCGAGCCATGGCCACATCGAGAATTGGCTGCAAGCGCTGTGCGTGAATGCCTTCGACAATGTAGGCGCTAACCCCTGACTTGATCGCCTGACGCATCACGCCGGGGTCGTGCTCGTCGGTGAACATGACAATCGGTCGTGGTTGGTCCCTAGACACCAACACCACTTGCTCCATCACATCGCGGCTTGGCGACTCGGTATCGATCAGGATCACGTCCGGGCGCACCGTTTCGACGCGAGCAGGCAGGTCGATGGTCAGGCCCGACTCATCGATTACCTCAAATCCGGCTTCACTCAGCGCGGCTTTCAGGCGGCCGACTTTTTTCGCCGTGTCGTTGATCAGCAAGATACGCAGCATGGGGGTGGCTCCGGTCAACGACGGGCAGCAAGAGGAGCGCGGGTGCTCATGGCATGCAGCGCAAAGCTTCGGGCATAGCCTGCGGGATCCGAGCCGTCCCACACCTTGCCATCGAGCAACTGGCTGCTGCGCATGTTTGCGGCACCTGCCGGCACGTTAACGGCGTTGGCCGCGTCGCGGTACAGGGCCAATTGCTGAACCTGACGGGCAACACCGAGGTAGTCCGGGTCTTCGCGCAGCAAGCCCCAGCGGCGGAACTGGGTCATAAACCACATGCCATCGGACAGGTACGGCAGGTTGACCTCGCCGTCACCATAAAAACGCAGGGCGTGCGGGTCTTGCCAGTGCTTGCCCAGGCCGTCGTTGTAGTCGCCGAGCAGGCGCGGCGCGATGCACTCTACGGGTGCATTCAGGTACTCGGGGGCGCTCAGCAATTGTGCGGTACTGCGACGGTTTTCGTGATTTTGTTCGATAAAACGGCTGGCTTCGAGAATTGCCATCACCAGCGCCCGGGCGGTATTGGGGTATTGCTCGACAAACGCGCGGGTGCAGCCGAGGACCTTCTCCGGGTGGTCGGGCCACAGCGCCTGAGTAGTGGTGAGGGTGAACCCCATATTTTGTTTGACCGCGCTGTCGGCCCAAGGCTCGCCGACGCAAAAGCCGTCAATGCGACCTGCCAGCAAGTGCGCAACCATCTGTTGCGGTGGTACCACTACGCTGTTGACGTCTTGCAGCGGATGAATGCCCTGACTCGCCAGCCAGTAATACAGCCACATGGCATGAGTGCCCGTGGGAAAAGTCTGGGCGAAGGTCAGTTTCGATCGACTTTGGTGCACGTGTTGTTGCAACGCCTCAGGACGGGTCACGCCCAGGGCCTGTAAACCGTGGGAGAGGTTGAGGCTCTGGCCGTTTTGGTTAAGCCCCATGAGTACGCTCATGTCGGTGGCCGCCACGCCGCCAATGCCCAGGTGCACGGCGTAGATCAGCCCGTAGAGGCTGTGGGCGGCGTCGAGCTGGCCGTTGACCAGATTATCCCGCAGGCTGGCCCAGGACGACTGGCGCTTGAGGTTCAGCGTCAGCCCGAAGGGCTGGGCGAACCCTTGAGTGGCGGCCACCACCACCGAGGCACAATCGCTGAGGGCCATAAAACCGAGATTGATTTCGGTTTTTTCCGGGGCATCGCTGCCGTTGACCCAGGCCAGAGGCCCGGCGAGTGATTCGTTCATGGGAGGCAGCACCTTGGCAAAAGCATACTGCGAGGGTGCAAGGCATATGCCAGAGGTGTTGACCCAGTTGAAAACCTGGATTTTACAGGGCTTTGGATTTGCGCTTGCCTTTAATGGGGTGGCTTACTTCAAACGGTCTGCGCCTTGCGATACGCGGTCTCGTGTTCGCGCTTGTCAACGGCGACGACGAACACCACAACCTCTTGATCAATGACCTGATAGATCAGTCGGTAACCCGCGCTGCGTAACTTGATTTTGTAGCAATCGGGCAGCTTGCGCAGCCGGTTGGCTTCAACGCGGGGGTTGAGCAACACCTCTGACAGTTTGCTCTTGAGTTGCTGCATGACCGGTTTGCGAGCTTGTGCCATTCCTTGAGTGCGCGCTGGTCAAACTCAAGATCAAAGGTCATCCAGTGTTACCTTGACCCTTTGCGGTGCAGCCAGGCGTTCGCGCACAGTGTTGATGAGGGCTTCGTCTTCTTCGGTTACCAGCATGGGGCGAAAGGGCAGTTGGCCGCGTTCGGCTACGTACTGAAATGCCTGGCGGACCAGTTCAGAGGGGGTGACACCCAGGCGCTCAAGTTCCTGGTAAGCGCGGGCTTTGAGTTCATCGTCAATGCGAATGTTGATGGAGGCCATGGCTTTGACTCGTGTAATGACGTTTGTCATTACGCTGACCTCTGCCCGTTTCTTTTGCAAGTGCCATTGGGCGGTTAAGTGTTCTGCGTTGTTCATATGCGCTCCTGAATTTAAGCCACCAAACCAAAGAAGGGTGGTCAGTTCTGTGAGCCTAGCTAGAGATAATCAGGTGATTCGTACGACGATTCGCTTTCATTCCCGTGAAACATCCGAGCGTAATTCCGCTCGCTTGCGCCTGTCCAAATCGGGGAAGAGTCTCGCTCCACCGCTGCTCAATGGCCGGTTGCCACGTCGTAAAGCGGTTATGCGCGAGCCAGGCAAACAGGTGAATAATTGAAAGGGTTATTAACTTACAACTGAAAAGTTTATAACCATTTAACGTCGCTAACACCGGACATGTTCTATAAAACTGCTCATCTATCGTTAGACTAAAAAGTGATTGGCTGCCCGAGTTTTTATGCCTTTATGATCTGTTCACAACAACTCGTGAAGCAGGAGTGGGGCGATGACTATTCAAGTAAAACCCGTAGCGGGTCGAATTGGTGCACAACTTGAAGGCGTAAAACTGGGCGGTGATATCAGTGGCGAAACATTCGAGTTTATTCATCAGGCCTTGTTGAAATATAAAGTCCTGTTCTTTCGCGACCAGCATTTAAGCGACGCCGAGCACGAAGCATTTTCCCGCCGCTTCGGTGATCAGGTGCCCCACCCGACCGTGCGCTCTGCCGAGCAAAGTTCCGCCATCCTGCACCTGGACGCCAAGGAAACCCGCGCCAACTCCTGGCATACCGATGTGACCTTTGTGGCCAATTACCCGAAAATCTCCATCTTGCGCGGTGTGGTCATTCCACCCTATGGCGGCGACACGGTGTGGGCCAATACCGCCTCGGCTTATAACGATTTACCCGAGCCATTAAAGCAACTTGCGGACAACTTGCGCGCCCTGCACACCAATGTTTATGACTATGCGACGCCTCGCGGTACCGATGAGTCCGGTCTCAAGCGCTATCGCGAACAGTTCACTGCCGAAGTTTATGAAACTGAACATCCGCTGGTTCGCGTTCACCCGGAATCGGGCGAAAGAAGTTTGTTGCTGGGCCACTTTGTCAAAGATATTCAGGGTGTGAGCAGCAACGATTCCAAGCAACTGATTCGCCTGTTCCATGACCGCATTACCCATGTCGACAACACCGTGCGCTGGCGCTGGCAGGAAGGTGATGTGGTGATCTGGGATAACCGCGCCACCCAGCATATTGCGATCAACGACTACGGCGATGCCCCGCGCATCGTACGTCGCACCACCATCGACGGCGATGTGCCGGTGGGTGTCGACGGCCGCCTGAGCCAGGCGCTCAAGCCGACCCCGGACACCCGCTCGCCGAAAACCGAAGCCGACAAAAAACACCTCGCCGCCTGACGGCCCGCGCCTTATTGCTTCAAGGAAGACCTGCCCATGGCCACATTCAAAGTAAATGCCCTGTTGCGCAAGACCCGCATTGCCGCCGTGCTGGCGGCGGTCATGGCTGTTCCGCTGGCCGAGGCCGATGTGTTGCGCGTCGGTGTGGCGAGCGCCGGTGGCGGTGATCCGGTCACGTTCAGTGGCTCGCCGCTGGGCATCGTGCGCAACCAGCAACTGCTGGAAAAAGCCTTCGCCGGTACCGGCACCGAGGTGCAGTGGTTCTTCTTCAAAGGCGCTGGCCCTGCGGTCAACGAAGCGTTGTCCAACCAGCAGCTGGACTTCGCCTATCAGGGTGATCTGCCGGCGGTGGTCGGGCGCTCCAACGGGCTGGACACCAAACTGCTGGCAGCACTGGGGGTGCGGGCCAACCTGTATCTGGCGGTGCCAAAGGGCTCTGACATCAAGACCATCGAAGACCTCAAAGGCAAGAAGGTCGCGGTGTTTCGCGGCACCAACGGTCATCTGGTGTCGATCAACCTGCTGGCAGCGCACGGCATGAGCGAGCGCGATATCAAGGTGATCAACCTCGATGCCGGCAGTACCCAGGCAGCCCTGGTTTCCAATGGCGTGGATGCGGCCTTCGGTGGTCGTGAGCTGTTCAAGCTGCGTGACAAGGGCCTGATCGACATCGTTTACGACAACCCTGCCCAGGATGTGCGCTACACCCGTCAGACCGCCTTGGTGGTGCGCGGTGCCTATGAAAAAGAGCACCCGGGCAATGTGCAAAAAGTCGTCGATACCCTGGTGGATGCGGCGAAATGGGCGTCCGAAGACAGCCATCGTGATGAGGTGTTCAGCGAGTGGGCCAAGAGCAACGACCCGGTGGACTCACTGCGCGCCGACTTTACCGGGGTCAGTTTGCGGGACCGGAATTCGCCGCTGATCGACACCTTTCTGGTGAGTCGCTACCAGGCAGTGGCAGAGCAGGCCAAGGACGAAAAGCTGATCCGCCGCCCGGTGAGTATCGAAGGCTGGTTTGAGCCGAACTATTTGCAGACCGCGTTGAAAGCCAAGGGCTTGGAGAGCTTCTGGACGGCCTATGGCGTGGATGGCAAACAGCCCGCCGGCAATGCGGTAGCGGGCAAGTAGCTGCATACCCTTATGGGGATACCCCTGTGGGAGCCCACAGGGAATCCGTTTTTTGTAGTAGCAACAAAGGAGCCAGGCATATGGCCAGGGCACAGACCGTCATACCGCAGCAGTACGCACCGGCGCTACCCAAGGGCAACGTCAAGCGTTTGCCACCGGCCCCGGCACGCCCGGTACGCAAGGTCGAAGTGCCGCGCACCTCGGCCTGGGCCACGACCCTGGGTGACCGGAGCTTGCCCTGGCTCTTGCCGCTGACCCTGCTGGGCCTGTGGTATCTGGGGGTTGAGCAGGGCTGGCTGTCAGAGCAGGTCTTGCCGCCGCCAGCCTATGTTTACGAAACCCTGTCGGATCTCTTTGCTTCTGGCGACCTGTGGATAAATGCTGCCGCCAGCCTGCAGCGGGTAGTCGTCGGGTTTGCCCTGGGGGGCGCTATCGGTGTGGCGCTGGGGCTGGCGATGGGGTTGTCGAAAACCGTCGAGGATTATCTGCTGCCCACCTTCAATGCCATTGTGCAAATCCCGGTCTTGGGCTGGTTGCCGTTTGCCTTGTTGCTGTTCGGCATCGGCGAGCCGCTCAAGTACGTGCTGATTGCCAAGGCGGCGATGGTGCCGATCACCCTGTGCACCTTGCAGGCTTTCCACCAGGCGCCCAAGGGCTTGCTGGAAGCAGGGCGGGCCTATGGTTTCAGCCGCTGGCAAAGTGTGGTGTTTATCGTGTTGCCGGCGGCTATCCCGACCCTGTTTACCGGCCTGCGCCTGGGCTTCACCAAGGCCTGGCTGTCGCTGGTAGTGGTTGAGCTGGTGGCGTCGAGCGAAGGGCTGGGTTACCTGATTGTCTATGGTCGCCAACTGTTCCAGCTGGATCTGGTGATGGCCGCCGTGGTGGTGGTCGGGGCGATCGGCCTGGTGATCGACCGTGGTTTTGATTATGCCGAGCGCCGCCTTAATCGTGGCCGCGCATCGGTAGCGGGGCGCCTGTCATGAGCAGCGCATTGGCTATCAGTCATGGCAGCAGCCGTCGCTATCGCGGCTGGGTGTTGCCGATCAGTGCCGTCGCCCTGTGGTGGCTGGCTTCGCATTTGGGCTGGAGCCAGTCCGGGCTGCTGGTTTCACCGGAGAAAGTGGCGGCCACGGCCTGGGACCAGATCGCTTCGGGCAAGTTCTGGCGGGCCATCAGCGCCAGCCTGACGCGCAACCTGAGCGGCTTTTTTATCGGCACCGCCCTGGGCCTGGTGCTGGGTTGCCTGCTGGGCCTGTCGCACTATTTCGAGCGTTTGGTAGGCCCGAGCTTCAACACCTTCAAACAGATTTCGCTGTTCGCCTGGATCCCTCTGATCTCGGTGTGGTTCGGCCTGGGCGATGTGGCCAAGGTGGTGTTTTTGTCACTGGCGGCCCTGGTGCCGGTGGTGGTCAATACCTGCGACGGCCTGCGCAATGTGCCGCCCAACCTGCTGGAAGTGGCGCGGGTCTACCGCTTCAGCCGTTGGCAGACCATCGTCGGAGTCATGCTGCCCGCCGCCTTGCCCTCGATTTTCACCGGGCTGTATCTGGCGCTGGTGTACTCGTGGCTGGCGACCATCGGCGCCGAATATCTGCTGGTGTCGGGGGAGGGCATCGGCAACACGCTGATCGATGGCAGCGAGCATTTCATGATGGACCTGGTGCTGTTCGGCATGGTGGTCATCGGCCTGGTGGGCTGGAGCCTCAATGCCCTGGCCCGAATTTTTGAGCGACGCATGCAACGCCTGTACGGCATTGAACCGCGTTGATCGGCACTTTCAAAAGGATTGCAGCATGCTCAATAACAGCCTGACCCTGGAAAACATCAGCAAGCGCTTTGCTTCGCGCCCCGGTAGCAGCAGCCAGTTGCAAGTGCTGGACAATATCCAGCTGGATATCGCTCCCGGCGAATTTATCAGCATCGTCGGTGCCAGCGGTTGCGGCAAGTCCACCCTGCTGCGCCTGATTCTGGGCCTGGACGAGGAGTACGAGGGGCGCATCCTGCTCAATGGCCAGCCCATCGACGGCACGGGGCTGGAGCGCGGCATCGTGTTTCAGGATCACCGTTTGTTCCCCTGGCTCAACGTTGAACAGAACGTTGCCGTGGCGCTGAAAAACTCGCCGCTGAGCACAAAGGAAAAGCGCGACACCGTGCGCGAACATATCGAACTGGTGGGCCTGCAGGACTTTATCGACGCCTACCCGCACCAGATTTCCGGCGGCATGGCCCAGCGTGTGGCGATTGCCCGGGGGCTGGTCAACCGCCCCAGCGTGCTGTTGCTCGACGAACCCCTTGGCGCCCTCGATGCTCTGACCCGGGCGCGCTTGCAGGGCGAGCTGCAAAACATCTGGGCCAAGGAAAAAATCACCATGATCCTGGTGACCCACGATGTGGATGAGGCTGTGTTTCTCGGTGATCGCGTGGTGGTCATGCAGCCCAACCCCGGGCGTATCCGGCGCATCCTCGATATCGACCTGCCGCGCCCGCGCAACCGCAGTGACAGCCGCTTTATCGCCCTGCGCGACGACGTGCTGAGTGACTTCGCCGAATTGCATTGAACCCCTGCCACCTGAATTCAGAGAACAGAACATGTCCGAACGTCAGCTCAGCCTCAACCTGTTTATCTACCCCAACGGCCATCACGAAGCCGCCTGGCGCCACCCGCAGTCAGTGCCGGAGTCGTCAATGGACATTGGCTACTACCAGCAGCTGGCGTTACGCGCCGAGCGCGAAAAGCTCGATGCGATTTTCTTTGCCGACTCGCCGTCACTGGCCGAAAGCGGCCGCGAAGGCCTGCGCATCCGCTTCGAGCCGGTGACCTGGCTGGCAGCCATTGCGGCGGTTACCCAGCGCATCGGCCTGATTGCCACGGCCAGCACCACCTACAGCGAACCTTACAACCTGGCGCGTTCGTTCAGCGCGCTGGATCACCTGAGCAAGGGCCGTGCGGGCTGGAACATTGTCACCACGTCAATGGCTGCCGCAGCGGCCAACTTTGGGCTTGATGAACACCCTTCGGCCCATGATCGCTACGCCCAGGCCGAAGAGTTCGTACAGGTGGTCGGTGACCTGTGGGACAGCTGGGAAGACGATGCGCTGGTGCTGGATAAAACCGCCGGGGTATTTGCCGACAGCGGCAAGGTGCACTCGATCAACCACGTCGGCGCTTACTATAAGGTCAAGGGCCCGCTGAACTCGCCGCGTTCGCCCCAGGGGCGACCGGTGCAGGTGCAGGCCGGCTCATCCGAGGATGGTCGTGATTTTGCCGCCAGGCATGCAGAAGCCATCTTTACCGCGCACCAGACGCTGCAAAGCGCCACGGAATTTGCCAATGACATCCGCGCCCGGGCGAAAGCCGTGGGCCGCGACCCGCGCCAGCTGAAAATTCTTCCGGGCATCAGCCCATATATCGCCAGCACCGAAGCCGAAGCCCAGCGCAAGTTTGATGAACTCAATGAGCTGGTATTGCCCCACGTGTCCCTGGGCCAATTGCGGCGCATGTTGGGTGTGGACTTGTCGGGTCAGGATCTGGACGCCCCGTTTCCGCGCCATCTGATCAACTTCGAAGGCGTCGAAAGCCAGTCCAGCCGCTTCAAGCTGATCATCGATATTGTCGACCGCGAAAACGTCACCTTGCGCCAGCTGATCAACCGCCTGGCGGGCGCGCGCGGGCATTGGGTGCCGGTGGGTACCCCGGTGCAGATTGCCGACTTGATTGAGCAGTGGTTCCGCAGCGGTGCGGCCGATGGCTTCAACGTGATGCCGCCGGCATTCCCCGATGGTTTTGAAGTCTTCCTCGACGAAGTGCTGCCGATCTTGCGCCAGCGCGGCTTGTTCCGCAGTGAGTATGCGGGCAGCACCTTGCGCGAACACTACGGCCTGACTCGCCCGGAGTCGCGCTACACCCTGAAAACCGCCTGACTCCCCCCACCCTAGTGGGAGCGAGCCTGCTCGCGAAGCAGGCCTTGATGCCTTCGCGAGCAGGCTCGCTCCCACAATTCAAAACCCACAAGGAGCGGGCATGAACCCGATCAACAACAGAAGAGCATTCCTGCGTAGTTGCGCGGTATTGGGTGCGGTCGGCGCTGCGGGCATTCTGCTGCCCGGCTGCGAAAAAAAGGACAGCGGCGCTAAAAGCGCCGCCGTGATCAAGAGCCGCGCCGATCAGGTGGTGGACTTCAAATACCCCGACAACCCCTCATTCGATCTGGTCTATGTCGCCGACTCCCTCGGCTATTTCGAAGGCTCGCGGGCACGGCCCAAGTACATCGGCCGTATTGCCGCGCCCCAGATCATTCCATTGACCGGCACCGGCGAAATAGACTTCGGCGCGCGCATGGTACCGCTGGTGATTTCAGCCATCGCCAGTGGTCTTGACCTCAAGGTGGTGGCCGCCGGCGGCAAGACCCTGCAAGAGGCTCCGCACATGAAATACTTCGTGCGCGACGACTCCGGCATCGTCAAGCCCAAAGACCTGGAAGGCAAGACCGTAGGCTTCAACAGCTTTGGCGCCTGCGCCGAATTTGTCACCAAAAAATACCTGCGCGAGCAGGGCGTCAATGTCGACAAGATCAACTGGGTGGTGGTGCCGGACAACCAGGCCGAGCAGACCCTGGCCACCGGCAATATCGACATTGCAATCATTCATCCGCCATCGTCCGGCGGTGCCGAGCACAACCCGGCATTGCGCAAGCTGTGGAGCGACTACGATCTGGATGGCGGGTTGGGCGGCATGGCGCCCTACAGTGTGTATGGCAAGTTCAGCCGCGAGAACCCGGAGGCTACCCGCGACGTTGTAAACGCGATCGCCCGCGCGGCCAACTGGGTCAATGCCAACCCCGACGACGCGCGCAAAATCACCTCCGAGCGCATCGGCATGAAGCTCGAGCTGGTGGAGCGCTTTGCCTATGTCGATGACCTGGTAGTGACCGAGCCGCCGATTCAGTACTACATCGACATTCTTGAAAACGAAGGCAAGATCAAAAAAGGTTCGATAGGGGTCAAGGATGTCTACACCAACGACTTCAACCCGTTCGCCCGGGGGCATGCCTGATGCCGGAACACAAGATCGTCGCCCGTGACCTGAGCATGGAGTACCGGGCCTTGAATGAAGCGGGGCGAGAGGAGCGGGTGCCCGTGCTGGAGGGGTTTGAACTGCAGGTACGCGAGGGCGAGTTCCTGTCCATCCTCGGGCCTTCGGGCTGCGGCAAGTCGACCTTTATGAATATCCTTGCAGGGCTTGCGCACAAAACCGGCGGCGACCTTCTGGTCGATGGCCGGCCCCTGCAGGGCATCAACCGTAACCAGGGTGTTGTGTTCCAGGGCTATGCATTGCTGCCCTGGCGCACGGTGCTCGACAACATTGCCGTGGGCCTGGAGATCCGCGGGGTGGCCAAGGCCCGGCGGCTGGAAACTGCCCGCGAATACCTGGAGCTGGTGGGCCTCAATGGCTTCGCCTCGCGCTACCCTCACGAGTTGTCCGGCGGCATGCGCCAGCGCGTAGCGATTGCCCGCTCGCTGGCCTACAACCCGGATGTGCTGCTGATGGACGAACCTTTCGCCGCCCTCGACGCGCAAACCCGCGAGACCCTGCAGAGTGAGTTGCTGCGCATTTGGGATACGCACAAAAAAACCATCGTGTTTATTACCCACAGCCTGGATGAGGCGATTTTCCTGTCGGACCGGGTGGCGGTGATGACCCAGCGCCCGGGGCGGATCAAGGAGATCTTCGACATCGACCTGCCGCGCCCGCGCCAGCCGGAATTGCGTAATACCCAGGCCTTTGTGCACTACCGCCAGCGTGCCTGGGAAGCCCTGCGCGACGAGGTCACAGACGTGGCCCGTGAGCCCGTTGCGGCGCCAGTGCCTCAGAACTGGCAGAGCATCGCGACCCTGGGTGGTTATCGGATTGGAGTGTAAACATGGGCTTTAAATTGACTTCACGGCGGGTGATCGAAAGCTCGGTGGGTATTGTCCTGTTCCTCGCCCTCTGGGAGGCCTTGCCGCAATTGGGCGTGGTCAACCCCGGCTACCTGAGCCCGCCATCGGCGGTGCTGGGTGCGGTGCTGGACCTGGCCAGCAGTGGCGATCTGATCAAGCACTTGCAGGCCAGCCTGTTTCGTTCCTTTGCCGGACTGCTGCTGGCGATTGCCTGCGGTGTCAGCCTGGGGTTGATAATGGGCTGGTTTGCACGGGTCGAACATGTGCTTGATCCGTTGTTGCAGTTCTTCCGCCAGACCTCGGCGCTGGCATTGTTTCCGGTGTTTATTCTGTTTCTGGGTATCGGTGAACTGTCGAAAATCGCGATCATTTTCTGGGCGTCGTTCTGGCCGATCCTGTTGAGTACCATCAGCGGCGTTAAGCAGGTCGACGGGTTGCTGATCAACTCGGCGCTGTCGATGGGCGCGAACCGCTGGTTTCTGTTTACCAAAATAGTGCTGCCGGCGGCGTCGCCGTCGATCTTTACCGGGATTCGTCTGGCGGGGGCGTATTGCATCACGGCACTGGTGGCCGCCGAGATGATTGGTGCTCATTCCGGGTTGGGCTTCCTCACGCTGAACTCCCAGGAGGTGTTCCAGATTCCCAGCATGTACGCAGGCATTTTGCTGCTGGCGGTGGTGGGTTTGCTGCTCAACTTTTTGCTGGCCTTGCTGGAACGGCGCTTTACCTACTGGCGTCGGGGCTTGCGCCACGGTGGTTAGGTGGCTGGCAGCAATGGTGCTTGGCGCTGTGTCGCTGGTCGCCTGGCAATGGCCATTGGCACCGGGTGAGATGCCTCGTGGGCCGCTGTTGCAGGCAGCCGAACAGCGCCAGGTCTTGCGTGTGGGCGTACGCAGTTACCCACGGCCGAGTCTGGGGCAAGAGGCGCTGGTGGCTGAGCCGGATGAACTGGACAGTCAGTTGGCCGAGGCCCTGGGGGCTTACCTTGGACTGAAGGTGCAGTTGCAGGCATTGCCGCAGAGTGGCCCGTTGAGTGACGGCCACCTCGACCTGGTCATTGCCGGCAGTCTGAAACTGCCGGTCGAAGCTGACCGGGTGGCGAGCTTGCGGGATTTACCGGTGCATTACCGTGCGGGGGCGTTGATTGGCTTGCGCAATGCTCCCGCCCGTCCTGTGCGCGGGCAAAGCGTATGCCTGGCGATGGGTAGCCCGTGGGCGCAAACCCTGCAGCAACAGGGCGCCGAGCTGCGCACTTATGTGTCGTCGATCCGTGCCGCGGTGGCGTTTATGGCGGGCGAGTGCAACCTGCTGGCTGAAGAGCGCAACAGCTTGCAGGCGCTGGCACAGGCACCGGACTGGCGCTTCTATGCGCTGCTACCGCAGACCTTGAAGGCAAGCAGCGACCTGCGGGTTTACCTGCCCGTAGTCGACAAGCAGAGCCGCGCGTTGATCAATGCGGCACTGCGCGACTGGCAGGCCCGTGGCGGCCAGAACCGTGCATGGGAGCTGCGCAGTAATGCGTTGCTGGTGGACAGCCTGAAGATCGGCGACGGGCTGGTGTGTCACTGAGCGATACCACGCCACGGTGGGAGCGGGCTTGCTCGCGATGCAAACGGTGAGGTCTGTCAGGCAAACCGCGTCGATGCCATCGCGAGCAAGCCCGCTCCCACAGGGTTTACTCCGCCACACCAATGCGCCATTGCGCCGGTGGCGGTGTGCCGTTCACCGCAAAATCCCCCACGATGCGACTCTTGTAAATACGCGGGTTATGCGACGACAGCGTGCGCGCATTGCGCCAGAAACGGTCCAGTCCCAAGGGCTTGAGGGTGGCCGATGCACTCAGTGCATCAAACAGATCGCCACTGGCCTTGATGATCAAGTCCGAGACTATGGTTTGCGACTGCGCCACTTCCAGTTCGGCAATATTCACGGCGTGGCTCAGGGCGTGTTCATCATTGCTCAAATGGGCCTGATGGACTCGCTCCAGCGCCTGGAAGTTCTGCGCTGCAATAGCGCCGGCGGCATAGGCCGCGCTGCGCAGGTTGCCCACCACTTGCAGCACTTGCGGGTCGTGGGCCACGCGCGGTGCATTGCCGCTGCTGAAGCTGCGGGTGCGCCTGGCCACATGCCCGGCAGTTTCTTCGGCCAGCGCGCGGCCAATCCCGGTCAGGGTTGCCGTGTGCACAGACTGGAAAAAAGCCGGTGAATAGCGAAAGCGGTTTTCAGCCAGGATCACATTGAGCGGGTCCACCGGCACTTCGCGAAAATGCGCGGTGCCGCTGGCGGTCAAGGTCTGGCCGAAACCGTTCCAGTCGTCGATGATTTCCACCCCCGGATCATTGGTGCGCACCGTCACCGATACGCGCTGTTCATCCGGGTTGTTGGCGCTGACATCGACCCAGTCGGCATACAGCGCACCGGTGGTGTAGAACTTGCTGCCACTCAATTGCCAGTGGCCGCCGTGCAGGCTCAGGCGGGTGCCGAATTCAAGCTGTTTGGCATTGCCCACTTCGCCGGACGCCGGGCTGACGGTTTCGCCACGACCCAGGCGCTCCAGCCACACGCCCTGATACTCAGGGTCGCGGCTGTTGAGCAGGTTTTCACAAAAACCGAAGTGCCCGCGCAACGATTGCACCAGGTTGGAGTCGGCCTCGGCGAGTTCGATCAGCAGGTTGAACAGTTCCGGCAGGCTGGCGCCGGCACCGCCATATTCCTTGGGCACGCGCAGGGTGGTGAAGCCTGCCTCCTTGAGCCATTGCAACTCCTGGAGCGGCAAGCGCCGCTCCAGTTCGCGATCTACGGCTCCTTGACGAATCTGCGCAAAGACCGGCCGATAACGGTCCGCCAATGCTTCGTATCGCGCCGACGGGACGGCGCCCCAGGCAGAGTCAATTTGCGACATGTCGTGCTCCTTGGCGTTGAGCGGTTTACCAGCCGACGGCAAAGCGCAGGCCGGATACAGGTTGAGGGGCCGGTTCCGGCGCAGCGGCGCCGGGGATCGCCGCCAGCAGGCGACGGGTGTAGGGGTGCCGGGGTGAATGCCAGAGGGTTTGCGGGGTGGCCTGTTCGACAATTTGCCCTTGTTCCATCACCAGAATCCGGTCGGCGAAATAGCGCACTACCGACAGGTCGTGGGAGATAAACAGATAGGACAGGCCCAGCTCTTCGCGCAGCTCCACCAGCAGGTTGAGGATCTGCGCCTGGGTCGAAACATCCAGCGCCGATACCGGTTCGTCGCAGATCACCAGCCGCGGCTTGAGGATCAACGCCCGGGCAATGCCGATGCGCTGGCGCTGGCCACCGGAAAACTGATGGGGCAAGCGCGCCAGGCTGCTGCGCGCCAACCCCACGGCATCGAGCATTGCGAAGCGGGCCTGCTGGCGTTGGCCCGGGTCGGTCTGCCCGTGCAGGCGCTGCACCCGATCGAGAATGCTCTCCACGCTGTGGCGCGGGTTAAGCGCCGCGTAGGGATCCTGAAAAATCATTTGCACCTGACGGCGCCAGCCCAGCAGCGACTCGTCCTTGAGGCTGGCAATATCGCGTCCGTCGAATTCGATTGTGCCACTGCGTGCGGGCAGTAAACGCAGCAGGGTGCGACTGAGGGTCGACTTGCCGCAACCCGACTCGCCCACCAGGCCCACGCTCTCACGCTCGCCCACTTCAAGGCTGATGCGGTCAAGTACGGTGCTGTTACCATAGCCGGTGGTCAGGTCGCTGACCTTGAGCAGCGCCGGGTTGCCCGTGGGTGCCCGAGGCTGGCGGCCCGGCGCGTAGAGGGTGGACTTGACGCCATAGCGGGTGGCCTGCTCCGACTGGCGCTCGACATTGATTTCAGCCAGACGGTTACTCAAGTAATGCTGCTTATGTTCAGCCCCCAGCGACGCCTGCAGCAGGCCTCGACTGTAGGGGTGTTGCGGGTGCTCAATCAGGTCGCGGGTCGACCGGCTTTCCAGGGCGTGGCCATCGTGCATCACGATGACCCGGTCGGCGTGCTGGCCGACCACGCCCATATCATGGGTAATCAGCAGCAGACCCATGCCCAGCTCGCCCCGCAAACGAGCCAGCAACTCAAGGATCTGCGCCTGCACGCTGACATCCAGCGCCGTGGTCGGCTCGTCGGCGATCAACAGTCGGGGCTGGCAGGCAATCGCCATGGCGATCACTACCCGCTGGCGCTGGCCGCCCGACAAGTGCTGTGGGTACTCACGTAAATGCGCTGCCGGGCGCGGCAATTGCACCAGGGCGAACAGTTCTTCGGCCCGCTGCCAGGCCTGGCGCCGGGTCAGGTCAGTGTGGGTCAGCAGGATTTCGCTGACTTGCTCACCCAGGGTGAGTACGGGGTTGAGGCTCGACAGCGGGTCCTGAAAGATCATGCCCTGTGCACTGCCCTGCAATTGGCGCCGTTGGCGGGGGGGCATGGCCAGCAGGTCGCGGCCTTCGAACAGCACCTGGCCGCCCAGCCGGGCGTTGTCCGGCAGCAGGCCCATCAGGGCCAGAGCCGTGGTGGATTTCCCGCAGCCGGACTCACCCACCAGCGCCAGTGTCTCGCCGGCTTGCAGGGTGAAACTCAGGTCTTTGACGGCATCGGCGTTGTCGTAGCTCACGCGCAAACCGCGTACGTCCAGCAGGCTCATGGGATATACCGTCGCAGGCGAGGGTTGAGGGCGTCATTGAGACCGTCGCCCAGAAGGTTGAGGGCCAGCACCACGAAGATGATTGCCAGCCCCGGCAGGGCGGTGAGGTACCAGCCGCTGGCGATCTGCTCGCGGCCACTGCCGAGCATGGCGCCCCAACTGGCCTGATTCGGGTCGCTCATGCCGAGGAAGGCGAGCCCGGCTTCCACCAGAATCGCCTGGGCAATCAGGATCGAGGTGGTGACCACCAGCGGCGCGAGGGCGTTGGGCAGGATTTCGCGCAGGATAATCGCGCTGTTGCCGAAGCCCAGGCTGCGCGCGGCAGTGACAAAGTCGGCTTCACGCAGGGTACGGAACTCGGCGCGTACCAGGCGTGCCACCGTGGGCCATGAGGAGATACCGATCGCCAGCGCGATAACCCCCAGCGTCGGGTTGCCGATGGCCACGATCACGATCACCAGCAAAAAAGACGGCACGGTCTGGAACACTTCGCAGAGGCGCATCAGCACATCCCCCAGCTTGCCGCCGTGGTAGCCGGCCAGAGCCCCGACCAGCCCGCCGATCAGCACGCTGATCAGGGTGGCGCTGGCGGCAATCAGTAAAGACCCGCGGGCCCCGTGGGCGATCCCGGCAGCTACGTCGCGGCCCAGTGAGTCGCTGCCCAGAAAGTAGCCCGGATCGTCGCCGGGCCACAGCATCGGCATGGCGACCATATCCAGCGGGTCACCGGGGTAGAGCGTGCCCGCCAGCAGTGCCAGGGTCAGCACCAGTGCCAGCATGGTCGCGCCAATCAGCGCCGAGGGATTGCGCAACAGGGCCGTCCAGACGCTTTCGCTGTAGCCGGTCGGAGCGTTTGGCAGTACGGCAGTGGTCATGGGGCAGCTCCTTTTCTGTCGACCTGGATACGCGGGTCGAGCCAGGCTTGCAGCAGGTCGACGGCGATATTGATCACCACCACCAGCATCGATGACAGCAGCAGGATGCCCAGCAGCAGGTTGTAGTCACGGGACATCACCGCCTCGAGGGTGAGACGGCCCAGGCCGGGCCAGCCGAACAGGGTTTCGGTGACGGCGGCGCCGCCGAGCAGGGC
>NZ_WIVQ01000039.1:0-40177 GCF_009600545.1 Pseudomonas sp. FSL R10-1339
CGAACAGGTTGAGGCCCAGCGTCAGCAGGCCGTGGCTGAACAGGCCCGGGTTGCAGCGGCGGATAATGCCCGGCGAGCGCAGCAGGCGGCTGCGGCGGCGGATGTGCGTCAGTACCTGCCCATCAGCAAACAAGCCCCGGACTACCCGCAACGGGCACTGGACAAGGGCATTCAGGGCGATTGCACGGTGGAGTACTCGGTAACGCCGCAGGGCAAGGTCGACAACCCCAAAGTGGTGGGCAACTGTCACCCGGCGTTTATTCGTCCTTCACTGGTGGCGGCGGCGACGTTCCGCTACCAGCCGCGCATGGTCGATGGCCAGGCAGTGACGGTGCCGGGGGTGCGTAATACCTTTCACTACAAGATCCAGTAGCCCAAAGCCCCCTCACCCTAACCCTCTCCCAGAGGGAGAGGGGACTGATTGGCGTTGAGTTTGAATCCGCGTGCGGTCAGCTCCCTCTCCCTCTGGGAGAGGGTTGGGGTGAGGGTGCCTCTGAGCTGATCAATATCAAAACCCATCCGCTGCTCTTGACCTATGCTCCACGGGTTTTCAAGCTCAAGGAGATGGCCATGAATGCGCCTGCAACCAGCCCCACGCCGGCTACGGCAAAAGCAAAACTTCCCATTGGTCTGGTGATAGCAGTCCTGGTCATGATCGGCATCCTGCTGCTGCCACTGCCCGCCGACTTGCCGGTAGCCGGTCATCGCATGCTGGCGATCCTGGCATTTGCCGTGGTGGTATGGATCACTGAAGCGGTGTCGTACGAAGCCAGTGCCATCATGATCACCTCGCTGATGGCGTTTTTAATCGGCATGGCGCCCACCCTGGCGGACCCGTCCAGGCTTTACGGCACCTCTGCTGGCATCACCATGGCCCTGACCGGGTTTTCCAATGCTGCCCTGGCCCTGGTGGCGGGTGCCCTGTTTATCGCGGCTGCTATGACCCACACCGGCCTTGACCGGCGAATTGCCTTGGTCACCTTGTCGCGTATCGGCACCAGCACCCGGCGCATTTTGCTGGGGGCGATTGCGGTCACCATTTTGCTCAGCCTGGTGGTGCCCAGTGCCACGGCGCGCAGTGCCTGCGTGGTACCGATCATGATGGGGGTGATCCTGGCCTTCGGTGTGGACAAACGCTCCAACATTGCTGCCGGGATCATGATTGTCGTGGCCCAGGGCACCAGTATCTGGAATGTCGGCATTCAAACTGCGGCGGCACAGAACCTGCTGACCGTGGGCTTTATGGACAAGATGCTCGGTGCGCGGGTGAACTGGCTTGACTGGCTGATCGCCGGTGCACCCTGGGCCATCATCATGTCGGCGGTGCTGCTGTTTGTGGTGCTGAAAATGCTCCCGCCAGAGAGCGACAGCATCCCCGGCGGCAAGGAGGCCGTAGAAAAATCACTGGCCGAACTGGGCCCCATGACCGGCCCGCAGAAGCGCCTGATGGGCGTATCGATCGCCTTGCTGCTGGCCTGGGCCACCGAGGGCAAACTGCACAGTTTTGACACCACTTCGACCACCTATGCCGGCCTTGTATTCTTGCTGCTGCCGCGCTTTGGCGTGATGACCTGGAAAGACGTGCAGTCGCGTATCCCCTGGGGCACGGTGATTGTGTTCGGGGTGGGTATCAGTTTGGGTACGGCCTTGCTCACCACCCAGGCCGGGCAATGGTTGGGCGGGCAGGTGGTGGCCAATACCGGGCTGGATCAGGTAGGGCCGCTGGGGATCTTTGCGATTCTGGGCGCGTTTTTGATATTGATTCACCTGGGCTTTGCCAGTGCCACGGCATTGACCTCGGCCTTGCTGCCGATTCTGATCGCGGTGCTGCAAACCTTGCCGGGTGAATTCAACCGCCTGGGCATGACCATGTTGCTGGGCTTTGTGGTCAGCTACGGTTTTATCCTGCCGATCAACGCCCCGCAAAATATGGTGTGCCTGGGCACCCAGACCTTTACCGCGAAACAGTTCGCCAAGGTCGGGTTGATCGTTACGGCGGTGGGTTATCTGCTGATGCTGCTGTTCGGTGCCACGTACTGGAGCTGGCTGGGCTGGATGTAGCCCAGTGGGTGGGAGCGGGCTTGCCCGCGATGGGCGCACTGCGGTCTGACAGACACACCGCGTCGTTCCTATCGCGAGCAAGCCCGCTCCCACAGGTTCAGTTAGCGTTTTCGCTACGTCCGCCGCTGCTGACTTCCGCCGGTATATCCTCGCCTGCCATGCGCTTGCGAAACAACGAAGTCCGCGCCAGCAGCAAGGTGGTCACCGGTACGGTAATCGACAACAGGATCGGCATCAGCCAGGCATGCAGTACCGGGGTCGATTTAAGGGCGGAAAAGTACAGAATCGAGGCCAGGGCCACGCCCCAAGCGCCAAGGGTTGAAGCCAGTGCCGGCGGGTGCATGCGCTGAAAAAAATCCTTGAGGCGCAACAACCCGATAGCGCCGCACAAGGCAAACAGGCTGCTGAGCACCAGCAGCACAGCCACCGATATTTCGATCCAGAGACTCATTCGATCACCTCGCCACGCAGCAGGAATTTGGCCAGCGCAAACGAGCCGACAAAGCCAAACAGGGCAATCAGCAGTGCGCCTTCAAAGTAGGTGTCACTGGCGTATCTGATACCCAGCACCAGCATCATCAACATGGCCAGGATATACAGGTAGTCCAGCGCCAGAACCCGGTCCTGGGCCGAGGGGCCCTTGAACAGGCGGATCACGGTCAAGACCATTGCCAGGCTGAAAATAAACAGGCTGAGCAGGATGGCATTGGTGAGCAGGGCACTCATTCAAAAATCTCCATCAGTGGGCGCTCGTAGGCGGTTTTGAAGTGCTCGATAAACGACGCCTCGTCATCCAGGTCGAACACGTGCAGCAACAGCACGCTGCGGTCCAGCGCCAGTTCCGACCAGATGGTGCCGGGCACCACGGTGGTGATCATCGACAGGGCGGCAAGACCGTTGGCATCGCGCAGGTCCAGGGGGATTTTGATAAACCGCGAACGGGGCGGATTTTTGCCGGCGCGCAGTACACCCCAGGCCACGGCAATATTGGAGGCCACCACATCGCGGCCTACCAAAAAGAACAGCTTGATAATCACCCCGGGACGGCGAATGCGCACCGGCAGCGGGCGCAGCGGCGCAAACATTACCGGCGCCAGAATGGCCAGCGCCGCGCCCAGCAGCAGATTGCCGGCACTCAGGGACAGGTTGAGCAACAGCCACAATGCCCACAGTGCCAGGGACAGCCAGGGAGCAGGGAACAGGCGCCTCATGGTTGCACCTCCTGTAGTGCCGCCTTGGCCTGCGGGCTTGGTACAGGGCGGGTGGCGATCACGGCCATGACATAACGCTCGGGGTTGTTCAGGGTGTCGGCAGCGGCCTGGGTATAACGCAGGACCGGCTCGGCCTTGAACGTCAGCACCACACACAGTCCCAGCAGCAGCACGATGGGCAGGCATTCAATGCGGCGCAGGATTGGTGACGGGCGCTCAAGGGGGGTCCAGAAACGCTGGATACCCATACGTGAAAAGCCGATCAACGAGGCCAGCCCGGAAAGAATCAACAAGGCCAGCAGGCTCCAGGCCGCGGTTGAGATTGGCGCATCGGTGGCATTGCCCAGCCCCAGCGGATTGAGCAGGGCATTGAGCAGGCCAAGTTTGCCGATAAAGCCCGACAGCGGCGGCATGCCGATGATCAACAGCGCGCAGGCGATAAAGCTCAGGCCCAGAAAGGCCATCGTCCACGGGATGATCAGCCCGACCACCACTTTCTGTTCGTCGTCCAGGTTGCTGCCCCGGGGCGGGGCCGTGGGCTCGCTGAGGCTGGGCGTGACCTCGACATCATCCTCAAGCACCAGGTCGGCAGAAGAACGCGAGCGTTCAATCAGCTCGGCCAGCAGGAACAGCGCACTCAGGGCCAGGGTGGAACTGACCAGATAGAACAGCGCGGCGCTGGTCAGGTTGGGCTGGGCGAAACCCACGGCTGACAACAGGATCCCGGCAGACACCAGAATACTCAGGCTGGCCATACGCTCCAGGCGCTGGGCGGCGAGGATGGCGATGGCGGCGCAAACAATGGTGGCCATGCCGCCGTAGATCAGCCAGTCACCGGCAAAGTACGCCGAAGCCCCGGCTTGCCCGGAGAACAGCAGGGTCCACAGGCGCAGCACGGTATAGATACCGACCTTGGTCATGATCGCAAACAGCGCCGCCACCGGCGCACTGGCCGACGAGTACGCCGGTACCAGCCAGAAGTTAAGCGGCCACATGCCGGCCTTGGCCAGAAAGGCCACCGCCAGAATGGCCGTGCCTGCATGCAGCAATCCGCGATCGGCCTCGGGCACCAAAGGGATCTTCAGCGCCAGATCGGCCATGTTCAAGGTGCCGGTCACCCCGTAGATCAACGCCGCACCGATCAGGAACAGCGACGATGCCAGCAGGTTGATCGAGATGTAATGCAGCCCGGCAGAGACACGCGCCTTGCCGGAACCGTGCAGCATCAAGCCGTAGGAGGCGGCCAGCAGCACTTCGAAAAACACGAACAGGTTGAACAGGTCGGCAGTCAGGAAGGCGCCGTACAGGCCCATCAGCTGGATCTGGAACAACGCGTGGAAACTGGCCCCGGCGCGATCCCAGCGGGCCATGGCGAACAGCAGGGCGCAACTGGCGATAATGCCGGTCAGCACCAGCATCAAGGCGCTCAGGTGATCGACCACCAGAGCAATCCCGAACGGCACTTGCCAGTTGCTCGGCAGGTACACGCCAATCGAAGCCGGAATCGCCTGCTCGCGAGTCCACAGCAACAGCATCACCGAAATACCCAGGCCGAGCAGGGTCGAGACCAGGTTGATCCGCGCCTTGAGCGGGCGGTGTTTTTCCCCCAGCAACAGCATGCAGGCAGCGGTCAGCAGTGGCAGCAGAATGGGCGCGACAATCAGGTGCGGCATTACATTCATTCTTTTGGCTCCCGGCCATCAACGTGGTCGGTACCGGTCAGGCCCCGAGAGGCCAGCAAGACCACCAGAAACAGCGCGGTCATGGCAAAACTGATGACGATGGCAGTGAGTACCAGTGCCTGGGGCAGCGGGTCGGTGTAATTGAGCAAGTCCTGGGGCACGCCGTCCTTGATCACCGGCTCCTTGCCGATAAACAGGCTGCCCATGCTGAAGATAAACAGGTTAACCCCGTAAGACAGCAGGCACAGGCCCATGACCACCTGAAAGGTTCGCGGGCGCAGAACCAGCCAGGTGCCCGATGCGGCCAATACTCCGATAGCGATGGCGATGACTTCTTCCATCAGGCGGCTCCTTCTTTGGATGCAAGAGGCGGTTGCAGGGCAGGCAGCGGGGCAAGCTGATTGCTCGGGCGATGGGCGCGCACTGACTGGTGAGCCAGTGCCGTCAGGATCAGCAGCGTTGCACCGACCACCACCGCATACACGCCAATATCGAAGAACAGGGCGCTGGCCACATGAATATCGCCCAACAGCGGCAGGCTGAAGTGAGCGGTGTGGGTGGTCAGGAACGGATAGCCCAGGGGGATCGAGCCCAGCCCGGTCAGGGTTGCGCACAACAGCCCGGTACCCATCCAGCGCAGCGGTCGCAGGCTCATTTGCGCCTCCACCCACTGCGTGCCGGCAACCATGTACTGCAGGATAAACGCCACACTCATCACCAGGCCGGCGACAAAGCCACCGCCGGGTTGGTTGTGACCGCGCATGAACAGGTACATCGACACCACAAAGGCGATCGGCAGCAACAGGCGCACCAGCACCGCCGGCACCATCATAAAGCCCAGTGCGGTGTCACTGGCGCTGCGCGGGTTGACCAGGTCGGTCATCACGTCCTTGGCCAGCAAGCGCTGCTGGGCAGGCAATTGCATGCTCTCTTTCGAAGGGCGGAAGCGGCGCAGCAGGGCAAACACGGTCAGCGCCACGGCGGCCAGTACGGTGATCTCGCCCAGGGTGTCGAAGCCGCGGAAGTCCACCAGCATCACATTCACCACATTGCTGCCGCCGCCTTCAGGCAGGGCGCGGCTGAGGTAGAACGAAGAGATATCGTTGGGTGTCTGACGGGTCAGCATCGCGTAGGACAACAACGCCATGCCGCCACCGACCGCGGTGGACAGGAGCAAGTCGCGCAAGCGACGGACCTGGGCCTTGCGCAACGTGCCCGGCAGCGGTGAAACCTCTTCGATCCGACGCGGCAGCCAGCGCAGGCCCAGCAGGATCAATACCGTGGTCACCACTTCAACCACCAGTTGGGTCAACGCCAGATCAGGCGCCGAAAACCATACGAAGGTCACGCAGGTCATCAGGCCGCATACGCTGACCATGGTCAGGGCTGCGAGACGGTGGTACTTGGCTTGCCAGGCGGCGCCCAGAGCGCAGGCAATCGCAATCAGCCACAGGGTGATAAACACGATCGAGCCCGGTATTTTCGGGCGGTCGCCCCAGCCCAGCCCGCTGTACAGCATCGGGATCAGCCCGGCGATCACGGCGACCAGAATCAACAAAAACAGCTGGGTTTGCAGGCGCTGGGTGCTGATGCGGCGTTCCAGGCGCCGCGCGCCGCGCATGATCACCACCAGGCTGCGCTCGAAGAAGCGTTTGCCATTGAAATACTGGATCAGCGGCGGCAGCGGGAAGCGGTCGAGCTTGAGCTGCTTGCGCAACAGCACATACAGCACGATACCGCCGGACATGGCTATCAGGCTCATGATCATGGGGGCATTCAGGCCGTGCCAGATGGCCAGGCTGTACTCGGGCAACTCACCCCCCACCACGGGTTGAGCCGCTGCAGCAAGCAGCGGGCCGACGGTTTGCGCCGGGAAAATGCCCACGGTCAAGCAGGTCAGCACCAGCAGTTCAACCGGGGCACGCATCCAGCGCGGTGGCTCGTGGGGTGTATGGGGCAAGTTGGTCGCGGGTGGGCCGAAGAACACATCCACCGTAAAGCGCAGGGCATAAGCCACGCTGAAGGTACCGGCGATGGTCGCAATGACCGGCAGGGCGATTTCTACCCAGGCCGTGGAATTGATAAACACGGTTTCGGCAAAGAACATCTCTTTGGACAGGAACCCGTTCAGCAGCGGCACCCCGGCCATCGAGGCACTGGCCACCATGGCCAGGGTCGCGGTGTAAGGCATGAGCTTGAACAGGCCGCTGAGCTTGCGGATATCCCGTGTGCCGGTCTCATGGTCGATAATCCCCGCCGCCATAAACAGCGACGCCTTGAACGTGGCGTGGTTGAGGATATGGAACACCGCAGCCACAGCGGCCAGCGGGCTGTTCAGGCCCAACAGCAGGGTAATCAGGCCCAGATGGCTGATGGTCGAGTAGGCCAGCAGGCCTTTAAGGTCATTTTGAAACATCGCGCAATAGGCGCCCAGCACCAGGGTGCAGGCACCGGCGCCACTGACAATCCAGAACCACTCTTCGCTGCCCGACAGCGAAGGCCACAGGCGCGCAAGCAGAAAGACCCCGGCCTTGACCATGGTTGCCGAGTGCAGATAGGCCGATACGGGGGTTGGCGCCGCCATGGCGTGGGGCAACCAGAAATGGAACGGGAACTGCGCGCTCTTGCTCAGGGCGCCGATCAGGATAAGCGGCAGCAGGATCGGATACAGGCTGTGGGCGCGGATCTTGTCGCCCGCAGCCAGCACGGCATCCAGATCATAGCTGCCGACGACATGGCCGAGCAGCATGACCCCCGCCAGCAGACACAACCCACCCGCGCCCGTGACCATCAGCGCCATATAGGCGCCGCGGCGGGCATCCGAGCGGTGGTGCCAATAACCAATCAGCAAAAATGAAAAGAGGCTGGTGAGCTCCCAGAAAAACACGATCTGGATCAGGTTACCCGACAACACCAGGCCCAGCATGGCCCCCATAAACGCCAGGAAAAACGCAAAAAAGCGCGGCACCGGGTCCTCGGGTGACATGTAATAACGGGCGTACAGCGACACCAGCGTGCCGATGCCAAGCACCAGAATCGAGAACAGCCAGGCGAACCCGTCCAGGCGCAGAACGAAATTCAGGCCGAGGCTGGGCAGCCACATGAACTCTTCACGGATAACCCCACCGTGGGCAATCTGTGGATAGAGCAGGGCTACTTGTACAGTACCGATCAAAGCAATCAGACCGGCCAACAGTGATTCACTGTTACGTGCGTTATGCGGCAAAACAGCCGCCAGACAGCTGCCGATAAAGGGCAGAAGCAGTAGAACTATCAGGGACATAGGCTTCTAATCTGCAGGAGTTTGTAAGCGATCATACGGGGCGGGCTGCAGATCACCAACAGCAAACCTGTGGCTGAATCCTACAAAGACTGTCGATAACCTGTCTGGTTTCCTACAGCTCTACCCCTATATAAGCGCTTGTAAGTAAAAAAAATCGTACCGTCTTTCAGGCTTGCAGCTTCAATCGCAGGCTTGATCGCCTTGCTTGTCCTCAAGCGCTTCGGGCTTTTTACCCTTGGTTTTTAACTCACTGACGATCACCGCTGCAACAATCAATACGGCACCCAGCAAGGCAATGCCTGGCAAACGCTCGCCCGCCAGGCGCCCGGCGATGCCTGCCCAGACCGGCTCGCCGGCATAAATCAGGGTGGCGCGGGTGGGTGAAACGCTTTTCTGTGCCCAGTTCATGGCCACCTGAATCACCGCACTGGCGCCACCCAGGCCGACAGCACTGGCTAACAATAGCCATGAAAAGTCAGGAGTGGCCTCTTGTGTTGGAATAATCATCAAAAAGGCCAGAATGGACGCAGTACTGAGCTGCACCACCGTGACGCGGCGCACATCCACCTTGCCCGCATAAGCACTGATCAGAATAATCTCCGCCGCTATGGCAATGGCACTGATCAACGTGGCGATCTCTCCCGGGCTGAAATCCAGCGATGCGCCGCCGGGGCCGGACAGCAGCATCAGCCCGGTAAAGGCCAGCATGATCCCCAGGCTCGGCATCAACCCGGGCCTGCGCCCCAGCACCAGCCATTGCAGCAGGGGCACGAAAGGCACATACAGCGCGGTAATAAAGGCCGACTGGCTGCTTGGAATGGTTTGCAGGCCGATGGTCTGCAAACCGTAGCCGAGCATGATCGACACCCCGATAAACATCCCGGCCTTGAGCTCGAACAGCGTGATGCCACGCAAACTGCGCAGAGAAAACAGCGCGACCATGGCCGCCGCGGCCGCAAAACGCAGGCCGACAAAAAACATCGGCCCACTTGCCGTCAAGGCATGTTGTACCAATAGAAAGGTGATGCCCCAGACCATGGTGATCAGGATCAGCACACACTCCGCTTTACTGAAGCGGGACGTCAATGACAGCAACCCGGGTAGTTTCAATGACATTGCAACCTTGCGTGTGACGGGAATGGAGACGCACAATGCGCCAAAGCTGGGCAGTATACTGCGCAGCCCCACAAGGTGAGCAATATAGTGCCCAAAGAAAATTCACAACGCGCATCCGTTCTCCAGCACGTCAGCCAGAACGTACGACGTCTCAGGCTGCTTGCGCACCTGAGCCAGAGCGCATTGTCAGAACAGTCCGGGGTAAGCCGGCGAATGCTGGTGGCGATCGAGGCAGGCGAAAAGAACGTCAGCCTGAGCACCCTTGACCGCGTGGCGGAGGCGTTGAACGTAGCCTTTAGCGACCTGATCCAGGCCCCGGGTTCCGCGGACCCGAGCCGCATCAACGAAGTGGCCTGGACGGGCACGCGGGTGGGCAGCAAGGCAGTTCTACTGTCCAAGGCCACCGCCACACGGGAAGTAGAACTGTGGGAATGGACCCTGGAGCCGGGTGAGGAGTACCACTCCCAGGCGGATGCCGAGGGCTGGAGCGAACAGCTCTACGTATTTGAGGGTTGCCTGACCCTGGTGATGGACGACCGGACGCTGCATATAGCGGCGGGCGAGTTCCATATGTACGCCAGTAACCGCCCCCATGCCTACCGCAACGAAGGCGACGGACTACTGCGCTTTGTACGCAACGTCGTGATCTGAAAACGGGGGGCTGAAAAATAACTAAAAATTATTAGAATTCAGGGGGTTGCCAGCTTCCAGCTTCTAGTACATAATGCGCGCCATCAGCCCGGGGGCAACAACCTGAAGTGCTGAAGAATCAAATGCTTGTAGCGATATAGTCGCAGTAACAAACTCTTGTTTTTGATGTTTCCAAGGAATCATCAGGCACAATTGGCCGAATAGCAAAATGGTTATGCAGCGGATTGCAAATCCGCCCACGCCGGTTCGATTCCGGCTTCGGCCTCCACATTCGAAAACCCCGTAGACCTTGGTCTACGGGGTTTTTTTATGCCTGCGATTTGGCGGATCACTTCCGCAATTTTTCGGATCGCTTGCGCAACCTGGGGAATGACCTAAATCATGCGGCTTGTGGTCAGCTCGATGAAGTCAGCGTGGTAATTGTTTGGGATGCAAGTTGTTGAAGGCTAGGTGTTAAGCGGGAGGTAGAGCGCTCGTACCTCACTTTTTCGAGCGTCACACCACCTCTGACAAAATTGCGTCTGCTTGCCATTTCTTCGACCCGCCGGCCTTGGGGCAAAAGCGTGTCACCCTGACATAACGGACTAAAACCCGAAGGGTTGGTCGGCAATCTTTGAGCGCTGGCTGCGGATTATGGGCATTCGTCCATACCGAGCTGCAGCAGCCGGTTTTGCCAGAGTTGCTCTCTGTCCCGCCATGGCTTGTCGATCTCAATGGCGCAGGCCAAGCCTGTGCCTGGGCACACTCAGAACAGCCGCCCCTGCGACAGGTCGTCCTGGCGCGCGCTGATCACAGGCCTGGATCCTAAATAGCGGAGAAAAGCTGCTGGCGACTCGGTGGCCTGTTCGAGGTGGTTTCTCTGCTGCAGGGAAACGAAAAGTGCAACCGAGTAAGCCTGGCAATTGATGGATTTTTGCGGGCTGAACTCAATGTCGGTGAACGCAGAATATTCGGATAGCTGATCCGCCAGGTCCGCCCGGTGTTTCAGCGCGCTGATATACAGCCAGTCATAAAATGCTGTTTGCGGTTCCAGAGGCCATTGCACGTTGGCGAAATCAAAGCCTGTCAGCCTGCCAGAAACACGCAGCCGTTCATCTCGCTTTGCCTCGCGGGAGGACATTGCATAGATATCGGTGAAAGGCCCACCCTGAACGAATACCTTGCTGCCCTGGAAAGCGCATTCGACACTCAACGAGTGACCGAGCACCGAGTGAGCAAAGCACAGATTGAAAGCACTGAGGGCGGCGCCCAGAGGTTCTGTGGATTTAGTGGACACCTCCAGCACCTTATTTATACCAGGTATTGCATGGGCTGCCTGATGCAGTGCGGTGACGGATTTCTGCTTCTGGGACAGGCTCAGACCTGCAAACCATCGAAAGTCCAGGGTCTGTGTACGCACCAGCGCTTGCCCATCAAGGTCAGGGATAAAAACGGGTCTGCTGGCCATCAATAAGTCCATCCGGTTTTGCGCGCATAAGTTCTTGCGCCGAGAAAGCCGTGGCTCTCAGTGTGCAAGTGCGCAGGCTTGCCCGCAATGCAGTCTTTATACGTTTGCAGGTTGTGCGGGTCACTGAAAACCACACCATTGATAAGCTCGGGTAGTAACGTGTCGAAGATTAAAACCTCGGCTTGTACATCCGTAGGGTCGTAGGGTAGCAATCTGCTGTCCTCTCGAGAGGGCAGGGTACTCAGCGGCATAAAAAGGCTGTCGAAGGCCTCCAGGGTTTTAAGGTCGCCGAGGGGGCGTTGGCGAATTCGGTGATCTGCTGCGTTGTGATTGCAGAATGCCGTATCCAGTGACCATAAGGCGCAGCGATCAATCACAAGAACGGCCCAGCCTTGCTCGGGGCTTTTCCAGCGGTAACTGGCGAACATTTTGTCATTGGGATGGCCGATAGACAGGCAAATGGCATGGGGCTGACCTTCAAGGCGCAGATGATCGTTAAACCTGAAGTCGATCTGTTTGTCATTAAGGGTAGTGATGGAACACAGGCCATGCTGCATGATCGAAGGCAGGTTTTCGACGCGAGTGAAATGAACCAGATAGGGGAGTTCCAGCACCCGCGCGCGAGTCTGGAGCGCTTGTTTTAGCAGGAACCCTGGCAAAAAGCCGATTGATTCATGGCCTTGTAACACGGGTGTCGGGCGATCCGCCGTTGATGTCTGGACCTTGCCCAATATGGCTCCAAACATAAGGCGCGCAAGGGGTTTGTGGGTGAATTCAGCCTGGCGGGAAATGCACGCCCAGGTCTCGTGGCCGCCCACCTTGCTCAGTTCATCAGCCATGGCAGTGCGAAGAGGGAGATCAGCCCAGACTTGCTGAGCAATATCGCTGAAAAACCTGTCGCGTTCCCCTTGCAGCTGGCGTTTTTTGGCCTCTATGGCAATCGCCAGCGGGGTATCACCCTCCCTGGCGCTGGAAAAATCGATGTGCCTCCACTCGGGCAGTGGCGCGGCTACAGCGGCGTTGGCACTGGAGTCGAGCGCTTTGGTGTATATGGCCTGCGCTTGCAGATAATGCGCCCAGGCTTTCTCGCCATGCTCCTGGCGCCAGGCAGCCAGCTTTAAAGCCGCGCGCGCGCGCTCCAGCGCTTTTTCGGTGCAAAGCTTCTCGGTAAACAAGACGGCTGCGAGCGAGGCGGTTGCCTTTTGAACCTCAAGGCTCAAACAGACCGAGTCGTTGAAGGATGAGAGTGCATTGTTTAGGGTGTCGAGCGAGCGAAGAAAACCGCCGTCCGTGGGTGGACTCTCAAGAGGCGTTGAGGCTACAGGCACCAAAAGCAGCGGCGGGGCCGGCGTAGGGCCGGATACTGCAGGCCTCTTTTCGGCAGGCGTTGTTGCAGGTGCCTCTGCGGCGTGGTTTGTTTTGCGCTTCAGAAACCAATAACAGCCTGCCCACAGGGTAAACAGTTGGAGCAGAATCACGCCGGGCAGAAACCCGTTCGAAAGGCTGAATATGGACCATGCACAACAGACAATAACCAATGACTTTTTACCCAGGCGGCGCGCGAGATAAAGAGTAAAAATAATCAAGATCTGAAAATAAAGAATGGCCATCCATTGCACCTGACAACTGGGTAAGGGCTGCCCTCGGCACCCGGGGTAGCAGGAAGGGGCCGCCGTATGGCAAAACAGCGAGCGTTAAAAAGTGCCAGGGGTTAATCGACAAGCTCTTCTGCAGCTTTTGCCGGGACCTGCGGGGCGGCGTCGGGTACTGGAACAGTTACCTGGGTATAAGGCGTTAAATCCCCCGATGGCCAGCGCTGGAGCCGGTGCATCTTTACCCGAACCCATAGCCAATAGCTGAAGCTCAGGAACTCAACCCCGGCCCCTATCTGCAGGCTGAGTGTTTCCAGCAAGGGCACACCCTTTTGCGCATTGGCGCCATACCAGGACAGTACAGGCACCGCCAGCAAGGCCCAGGTGGCGAACCAGGCCAGCACGCCGGCAAGCAAGGTTCTGACAATCATTTTGTAAGGGCTGCTGAATGCGCGATTGCGCAGCACGTTGTGCTCTTGGCCGGCAGGCCGTACAGCGGCGATAACCAGCGCTTTATTGAACCCGGGGGCGTAAAACCAGAGCCGGCTTTTACCACTGCGGTCAGCGCCCATCAGGTGGTGATAAAGGTCATGGGTCATGGCCAGGCGTTTGGCCGTGCGCCCATTGATACGGGCAGTGAACTCGTCACGGTGAAAGTCTATTTGTTTAAGATCGGTTACTACGCAGTCCGTATAAAAGAACTTCGGCACACAAAACATCCTGTTTGGGTGGGGCTTGCTTAATGAGGTGATATCATATAGCCATGTATGTTTTCTGTCGAGGAAGTGATGTTCTTTTGTTGAGTGGTTAGAGTGGGTTAATTAGAGGTTATATTGACGCCAATTTAATGGCTGGCAACTAAAGATGGATAAGAGTATTGAAGTTGCTATTGCGGAGGGGGTGTTGAGTGCGAATTTTAAGGAAGAGTCACGGAGGGAGTAAGGGGCGGGAGGTACGGGGGGGGGGAAGCTATTAACTGGGTGGGAGCGAGCCTGCTCGCGAAGTTTTAAAGAACATCGCGAGCAGGCTCGCTCCCACAGAGGTAGGGCGCTCTACTGTCAGTAAATATCTTTCGAGATCAAAGTCAGCGGGGTCTTGATCATGATTTTGATATCGAGCCACAGCGACCAGTTGTTGATATAGTCGAGGTCGATCTCAACCCGCTTCTGCATCTTTTCAATGGTATCGGTTTCGCCTCGGCAGCCACTGATTTGCGCCAGGCCGGTAATGCCGGGCTTGATACGGTGACGGGCCATATAAGCGTGGATCTTGCCGGTGTAATAGTCGTTATGGGCAACGGCGTGAGGGCGAGGCCCCACTAATGCCATATCACCATGTAACACATTGAACAGTTGAGGCAGTTCGTCGAGCGAGGTACGGCGGATAAAGCGGCCAACGGCTGTTACGCGTGAATCGTTGCGGCTGGCTTGCTTGACGTGTTTGTCATCATGAACTTGCATGGAGCGAAATTTCCACACCTTGATCACCTTGCCATTCCAGCCATGGCGATGCTGTTTAAACAGGATCGGGCCAGGGGAGGACAACTTCACGGCAATGGCAATCCCTGCAAGCACCGGGCTCAGGCAGATAATGGCCATCAGTGACAGCGAGCGCTCCATCAATGCCTTGCTCAAGGCTGCAGTTGGATAGCTGGTAAGCGGGCTTTCATTCAAATGGATAGCAGGGCGACCGCCAATTTCACTGACCGAATGGTTAAGCAACATCATGCTGTCCAGGTCAGGTACCCAGACAACGTCGACATTCAAATCAAGCAGGTCGATATACAGTGCTTCAATACGCTGGGCTTCTTGCAGGGACAGCGAAATATAAAGCCGGCGGATATTATGTTCGGTAATCAGTGAGCGTAACTGGGTCAGCTCACCCACGATAAGTGGGGAGTTGGTCGCGTCTTCAAAGGGGGAAGCGCTGACCACTCCGACTAATGGAAAGTGGTTTTGTTCAATAAAACTGTCAGCCAGTTTCAGGGCCACACCATCAGAACCAATAATAAGGCTGTTGTAATGATGGTTATTGCGCTGGTGATAAAACCTGGACAGCCGATGCAGGATCAAATACGGCGGCACTTGAATCAGAAAGCCCAAGGCGGCCCAACTGAGCAGGGTTTCCCGGGAAAATAACTCGCCGGATTTTGTTACGAAACCGATGGTGCACAGACACGCCAGGGTCAGCATCCATCCGAGAAACAGACGGATGCAGCCGTTAAAAAGCGTGTGCCTTTTATAGTAAACATGGGTGGCAGAATAGGCGGGCACTGATACCAGCAAGGTCAGAACGGCAAGCATGCGGTAATGGAAATCGACACTGCCAAATTTGGTATAGACCAGTGCCATTAACAGCGCAATGACAAAGGCCATGGCGACAGACCACTGGCCCCAAAAAGTCAGCCCTCTGGCCACGGTTTTACGATCTAGACGTGTATGAATCAAGGTAGCAGCCTTGTGATAATGACTTGACTATAGGGGAGCAACTGACGTGAATAAATCACAGCACTCTTCCATGTGCAGGCGTTGAGCGGCGCTATATCTGAAAAGGTATCGGCCACACGAAACGTTGATAATAAAGGTTCTCAGTAACAAGGGTTCGACGTTTTATAACAATGCATTGATAAAGTGTTATTTTTAATAGAACAATAAAATAGGGCATGCGGTGATGTCGATATAATAGCTAATTGCCTGTATCCGTCAGTTGTGTGATTGCTTTATGCCATTTATCCGGCCATTTGCACATCTTGTACCAGGCAATAACCGCGGTTGCGTACCGAGCGAAACAGTCGCTCGCCAAATACACCTTTAAACTTGCTCTGGAGTCGGCTGAGGCTCATTTCCAGGCCGCTGTAGCTGGATGCATCTTTATTGATGCCGATAATAAGTTCCTGTTTGCTGCAAACACGTTCATCTCTTTGGGCCAGAGTCTTGATCAGCAGCGACTCTATGGCAGTAAGCTGAATACAGGTGTTGTTATTGCACAGGCGATGTGTTGTTGAGCAAAACAACCAGGTATCAGGACTGTTGGAATAGCGTGCGCTAGGCGCAAGGGCTGGAGAGGTCAGGGGAGTTTTCAAAGTAGGAATAACAGTCAGGCCCAGAGCACAGGGGTGGATGTTCAGCAAGTGAGGCTTTATTGCCGTTATCAAGCTGGCTGCGTTAGATACATGATTGTTAGCAGGCACCATGCCAAGCTGTGCATTTACCCAGCAACCCAATTGCAGCGTACGCCACTGCGAACTGCTGCGTTCGCCGGTCTGTTGGCTAGCAGGGCTTTGTTTAAGGGCTGCGCTGGGTAAGCTATGTGCAATCCAGTTGTTATTGGCCGAGGGTGTGTAAGCGGAATATCTGAGAGTTACCTTCATGCTTCAACGTCTCCATTCGTCGGTGTCAGGCGGGTGCCAGTTGGCGAACTACAGCGCGCTGCAGCGCAGTTCATGAAGTAATTGTTTTATTCCTGAATAGTGCCCCGGCGCAGTCGATAGCCGAATGCGCGAACACTAAAGATCAATTCCAGGTGGTAGTATTTTTTTATCTTGGTTCTCAAGCGGCTGATGGTTTTTTCCAATGCTCGCGGGTCATAAAATACAATATTGGGGTCCAGGGTTTTAGCAATGCTGTCCTGGCACAGTGCATGCTGCGGCGCCTGTAACAGTGCGTCGATAATGATCATTTCAGTGTATGAAATATCAATTTTTTGACTGGCGCTGCATAATAAAAGCCGAGTGCGGTCAAGGGTCAGGTGGGTAGTTGTGGCCCAGTGTGACTCCGCTAAAGTGCGTGACAGTAATGCCTGCTTTTCCAGTGGATCAATCGGCAACTTTATACAGTGATCCGCGCCAGCTAGATAATAATGGGTGCTGTTGAACGATTTGTTATGGGTTACCAGTATATAAATACAGGCGGCCTCATTGATTGTACGGATATGCTTAAGCAACTCCAGGCTGTCATTAACAGCTTCAGGAGCATTCACCTCAATAAAAGCGGCTTCTGTGGTACTAAAATCGCAAGCCATATTCCCCAACGTGTCGCAGGCGTCGAGATGTCTCACTTTAGCAGTGACAAGCTGATTTATATCATCGACCAGCGCTTGGCTATAGACAAAATTAAGCGCTTTGGGGGCCTGAATATCGGTAGTGCATCCTGCAGCAAGCATATCACCTAACCCAAGTACTTAGAGGCTGTGGGATTTTGCCATACAAGACAATATCGAATCAGACATTTTATAACATTTTCTGCATTTAGTGTTATTTCTACTGGCAATTTTCAAGTTTGTGCATATCGAAGGTCGATTTATCGAGATAAACCGTGTTGTTGGCAGTATAAATGATTGGCAATAGCATGAATTCACATATTATTCAATGTGAGTTTACGGGGCGCGAGAAGCGCCAAGCCACAAGCAGGCCCAGTGCCACCCCGGCAGTATTGGCAAGTGCGTCGTAAAACGACGCCGTGCGCAATGGAATAAGGGCCTGGGCATATTCAATCAATACCCCGGCCAGTACGCAGCCGATGGCGATCCAGTGCAGCTTGACAGGCAAAAACGCAAGGCGGCAACTGAATGCCAGGGCGAAAAAACCAATAAAGTGATGCAGCTTGTCTTCCTGGGCAAAAAGCTCCGGAATCGGCTGGCTGCGCAAGCCTGTAAACAGCAGGCCTGCGCACACGGCCAAAAACAGCAGTGCGCGCAGCCAGAAGGGCAGATCAACCAGGCGTTGAATCAGCTGTCTCACTCGGTGATCTTCTCGAAGTTTTCATAGAAGGCATCACGATTGCGGCCATTGGTCATGGTGTGCAGCGAGTACTGGCGATGCAGCATGGCTCCACCGTCCCGCGTCAACGGTGCCCAAGCGATATTGGCGCGGCTCATGGTCGACACGCTCATCATTTCGTCGAACGGAATCGAGATATAGATGCCCTTGTCGAAGCTACCTTCGCCGTATTCTTCCTTGGATGCCGTGGTACGAGTTACCCAGCCGCCAAATTTCACACCATTGGTAAATTCGCGGGAGATATCAATGGTGGTACCCCAGTCCCGGGCCAGATAACGACCTACGCTGACTGCGGCGTCCAGATCGAACGGCAGCTTGGTGTAAGAAGTGATATGGCCGGTTACTGTGCGGTAATCACGCAGGCCAAAGCCCTGGTCAAATTCCCGCTGGCGTACATAGTTCAAATCGGCACCGATCGACCAGCGTTCACCCATGGGGCGATACAAGAGTTCGCCGCCGACACCGGCATACATGGACTCCAGATAGCCGCCATAGACCATGCCATAAAGATCCTGATCCAGGCGTTTTGCCTTGTTAAGTTGCAGGGCTGGCATGGTGATATCAGAAGTGGTCGCATATTGCCTTAAGTCAGTTCGTACTCGCGGCAGATTACTCGCTGAATCGTATTTGAACTTGTCGTAGTTGTTTAGCAGGTTGGCACTGATGCCACCACTGGCCCAGGTGCCAGGGGTAAAGCGATATTGCCCTTCGGCATAGGCGCTGATCTGGTACAGCAGGAAGCCATCAGGTCCACCGAGGTTTTGCTGGTAGCCCAGGCCAAAACCATAGGTAAAGGGGTCAGGCTTATGCTGATACAAGGTTTTATCATAATGGGCCGTGGCACGGTTGACCTCGGTGGTGCGGTGCAAACTGACCAGATCCTGTTCATTATTGACCACATCGCGAAAGGTCGAGCGCGGGACGCTGATTTCTTCCACAGGCATGTCATAACGCTTGTTCACCATGGTGAACCACTGGATTTGATCATTGGCGGTATTGTCCAGAATACGGCTGGCCCGGCCTGCACCTTTGGCGGTGTAGAAATATTTAGATTGCTCGCCATACACCATCAGTTCGGAATCGCGCTGGGCAATTCGCTCAACCTTATAGCCTGCGTTTTTTTCAAGCTGTTGCGAAACGGCAGCCCAGTCGACCTCTTCCAGGGGCGCGACAGGTGCCTGTACTGGAAGTGGTTGCGCCGGCGGATCATAACTTTTGACCGGAGCCTTGCGGCTGACAAAGTTGGTATGCAGGGTAATACCGAACAGGGCGGTATTGCCGCGTTCCCAGCCTGCGGTCAAATCAATATTGTCGTTAAGCTTGTAGACCGCACCGAAGTTAATCGGCGAGTCCTGTACCTGGTTGTTATTTTGCGGCTCGTGTTTGTAATCGTTGCCGTCAAACTCGATTTTCAGGCTCAATGGTGCCCAGGGTGTCTGATATACAACCCCGCCAAACAAGGCCGGTGAGCCTCGGAAGTAAGTATTGGTGTTGACGTCGCCTACTGTCGTCTGTGTAGGCCGTGTGTCAAAGCTGTCATCGAGATAGCCCAAGGGGTTGTTCAAATCGCCCCGGTTGCCAATATAGCCCCAGGCAATGCCAAGGCTGAAGTCCAGGTTCTTGTAACGTTTGTTGGCTACAAAGTATTCACTGGAGAACAGGCCAGTACCGCCGACGTCTCGAAAGCCTAATGCTACTTCTGGCAGCCAGTGGCTCTCTTGCCAGAGCCGTGCTTTTACATCTACGGCCTTGTCCTTATAGCTCTGGTTACCACTCAAGGCTTCTGAGCCGTACATGCGGTTAGTGATGGAAGTATACCTAAACGTGCCTTCGAGCCAGTCAAGCGGTTGCAAGGACAGGCTGTAGCGTGAATAGGGTTCGGTGCGGTTGGCGTTCAGGCTCAGCTCGCCAGCAGGTGCCATGCGCGCGGTGGGTGTTTGTAAAAGGCCAACACCACCAAAGTCATTCTGGGTATAGCGCGGTTCCGCATGGGCCAGGCTATAAGGTAACAAGGCGACAACAACAAAACGTAACTTCAAGGTGCAACCTCAGCCAGCGGTTGGGTGGCGAGGAATTGCGCCAACTGCTCGTTTAAATCAGGTGTGGGCAAATCGGCATTGTCATTGCGCACGGGCACCAGAATCTTGCTGCCCGCCACGGCATACACGCCGTCCTCACGGTTCCAGGCAGCAATGGCAACACGCTTGAAAGTGCCATCAGGGTGAGTCAGCCACAAGAAATCCGACTCTGCCTCTTTTAGTCGTGGGCAACTGTCGAGGTAGTCGCGTACTTGCTGCAGAGGTTGATAGGGCAGGGTGCAGTCGTGTTCCACGGCGCCTACTACGGTCACGCTATTGGTGCGCGCCGGGTAAATAATCTTGTCGCCATCACTCACGAGATAGTTGTGGGCAAAGCCGACTTCCAGCGAGATCGGGTCAAGGTTAACTACTTTACGGCCAGTTACAGGTAATTGGCTGATGTCTTGGTACAGGCGCGCGGCCACTGCCGCGAGGCCGTGTTTGTTATTGAGCAACGCTCCGCGTTGCAGCATTTTCAGATCAAACAGCACCCCTACCTTGAGGCGCGTTTGTTTCTCGACTTCTGGCTCATGCAGCCATGCGGCTGCCAGCCAGTAGCTTTCCGGGTTGGGCTGGGCCAGGCTGATCACATCCAGCAAGCGCATGCCGGGCTTGAAGGATACGCTGATAGGCTTGAGCACATCACCGCTAACAGACACGGCGGCGTGACTGATTGCGGCATGGCTGAGCAGTGCGCACAGGGCCAGTTTTTTTAAAGAGATCACTGGGCGGCCTCCCAGTCAGGGCGCAAATGCACAATGCGCAGCTCAAGCCCCGGTGTAACATATTGTTCGCTTTGCAGGATCACACCATCTTCAGGCCTGAGCCAATAATGGTTGGTGCCGCTGAAGCCCAGGGCCGGAATTTCAAATTTTTCATCGATACGTTGCAGCACATAAGGCTTGTCGACAATGGTCACGGTTTCCAGGCCTTTACGGACAAAGCGGCTGTTAACCGCCAGGCCGACCTGTTCGTCCTGATAGATGTCTATCCAGCGCGTACTGCGCTCGCCGCCTGCAACATGATGCAAGCCGCGCTTGAACGGCGATTGCCCGTCAAAGCGGGTGCCATCCAGGCCGGGTTGCAGCCCGGTAGTACGAACCACCAAGCCGTTACGCATCAGCAATACTTGCTTGCCCGAGGCGACCCAGTACTGCAGATCGCCCTGTTGGCGCAGCCTGGCCATCACCCCTTCACTTGAAGGTGTGATCACCAGGATTTGCGCATAAGGCACTGCAGCGACATCGGCTGCTGTCAATTGCAGCGGCTCGACGCCCTGAACGGCGGCCTTGAAGGTATCTAGAGAGCCCTGCATCAACGGGCTGCAGCCACACAGCAACAGGCACGCCACCAAGCATGAGCGGTTACGAAGAATTTTCAAAACGGCTCAAACCTTATCGGCTGCTGGCTTCACTGAGGTTGTTACCGGCTGCGGCGCCTGTACCCAGAATAGTTGCCGATGGCAGCAATTGACTTATCAGGCGGTTCCAGCGTGTAACTTGCGCAGGGCCTACATATACGATGTCCTGCGGCTTCAATTGGAAATGACTGGCCACCGCGAAGGATACCGGCGACTCCCCATCCAGCTGGAAAACTTGAACCGGTTGCGTTTCAAGGTTCTCTGCGCCACGGATCACGTACAGTGCATTGCCATTGGAGGTAGTCTGGTTCAAACCGCCAACCGAGCCAACGACATCAGCCAGGTTCATATTTTTAGTCTTGAAGCGAATTGCCTGTGGGGAAAGCACTTCACCCATGACATAGATCTTTTTGCGGTCATTGTAAGGCAGGTAAACTTGGTCACCGTCTTTCAAAAACACATTTTGTAGTTGTGAGCCGTTGCTGTTCAACGCATCGATATCTAACACATACTCTTGACCGTCGCGGGTCAGTATGAGCCCGGACATATCTGCAGTTGATGACTGAATTCCGGCTGCACCAAGGGCTTCTACCACGCTTAGTGGTGAAGTAGTAATAGGCATCGGCCCGGCTTTGGTCACAGCACCGGCAAGAATTGCTTTTTGGCTGGCAAAACGCAAAACGTTCAAATCCACCTGAGGGCTGTCAACATACTGCTGAAGGCGACTAGCAATTGTTGATCGCAGCTCTTCGATGGTCTTGCCCGCTGCTTCTACCCGGCCAATATAGGGGTAAAAGATTGTGCCGTCAGGGCGTACCAAGCGCCCGTTGGAGTCAATCTGTTGTTGCGGACCGGAAGGCGCTGTCAGTTCTGGGTGATCCCAAACGGTAATATACAGCACATCATTGGCGCCAATTCGATAGGCGGCAGGCTTGAATGCCAGCAAGGCTGCTGGCACCGAGCTTGACACGTAGGTCGCCGCGTTTTGCGCAATCAGCTTCGGAGTGATAGGGATCAGCTCGACCCGACTGCTTTCAGGTGAGCCTTCAGTTCCGATCTCACTGGTATCCAGGTACTGACCGGGCGCAAACATACAACCTTGCAGGGCGAGCCCTGCAAGTACCGCGAGCGACAAACTACGAATCATCATTGAGGACACTTGTAAAGGAAACACATCAAAATCAAATGCCTGGAATTATCCAGGTGGTTTAGTCCTTTCGACCTGGCAGGTACTTAGTTGGTACCGGTAGTGCCAGTGGTGCCAGTAGTGCCCGTGGTGCCAGTAGTGCCGCCGTTACCACCGCCACCGCCACCGCCGCCGCCCGAAGCTGCGGCCGCAATGCCGGCTGCTGCGGCAACACCCACCCCAACGGCGGTGGTAGTACTTACGCCACCCAGAACGCCGGTTTCAGTTGCCAGGGAACCGGCTTCTGCAGCAGGCGCTTCAACAGCTGCGTCGTCAGCAGATACTGCAACAGGTTCGGCGGCGAAAGCGGTAGAGCTCAGAGCCAAGGCGAGTGCGGAAACGATAAATTTATTCATTTGAAAATCCTTTTGAAAAAGTCTGTATTGGCGATTGTGCGAGAGCGCCTATGTCCAAGGCTATGAACGGCGAACCCTGGCTATGCTTATAGCACCCGAAGGCGCTATAACTGTGGCACTCAAGTGGTTCTGTACAGGCATTTTAGTGTGCAATAACGGCTCAAGAATACCTGCGCAGAGCGGTCTGCGTTGCTGACCTTTTATAACTTCCCGTTGTATATCTGTAGGGGCTGGTGAGCAAAGGGGCAATTGCCATATTGCTCGCCCATCATACTGGATTCAGGTACGACCGTACTTGTCTTCAAAGCGTACGATATCGTCTTCACCCAAATAAGAGCCGGATTGCACTTCAATCAGCTCCAGCGGAATGACCCCCGGATTTTCCAGGGCATGGATCTGGCCAATCGGGATGTAGGTAGATTCGTTTTCGCAGACCAGATAGGTTTTCTCGCCATTGGTCACTCTGGCTGTACCGCTGACCACGATCCAGTGTTCAGCACGATGGTGATGCATCTGTACTGACAGCTTGGCGCCTGGTTTTACGGTAATGCGTTTGACCTGATAGCGATGGCCGTTGTCGACGGAGTCATATACTCCCCATGGACGATAGACCTCACGATGGTTGATATGTTCAGTGCGTGAGCCACTTTTCAATTGCTCTACGATCTTCTTTACATCCTGTACATGGTCCTTGTGAGCGACCAGTACCGCATCCTTGGTTTCTACAATTACCAGATCATCCAGGCCGACAGTGGCGACCAGACGGCTGTCCGCATGCACATAGGTGTTGCGCGACTGCTGGTTAAGCACATCACCCTTGAACACATTGCCCTGTGGGTCCTTGTCACTGACATCCCAAAGCGCAGTCCAGGAGCCGATATCGCTCCAGCCTGCATCCAGTGGCACCATCACCGCGTCTGCGGTTTTTTCCATCACGGCATAGTCCACTGAATCATCCGGGCAAGCAGCGAAGGCGGCTTCATCGACGCGGGTAAAGTGCATATCCTGCGAGCCACCGGCCAGAGCAGCACGGCATGCTGCCAGAATATCCGGGCGATACGTTTCCAGCTCTTCCAGGTAACGACTGGCGCGGAACATAAACATGCCGCTGTTCCAGAAGTAACTGCCATTGGCCAGATACTCCTGCGCAGTTACCAGATCCGGCTTTTCAACAAAGCGGCTGACTTTAAAACCGCCAATACCTACATCGATGCCTTGCTCGATATAGCCATAGCCGGTTTCAGCATGGGTAGGAACGATGCCAAATGTTACCAGCTTGCCGTCTTGTGCAAGGGGCAGGGCTGTTTGAATGCAGGTCTGGAACGCCTCAACATCCTTGATCAGATGGTCGGCAGCAAGAACCAGCAGGATAGGGTCCTGGGCTTCGCTACAGGCCTGCAAGGCTGCCAGCGCGATGGCAGGTGCCGTATTGCGGCCGACCGGCTCCAGCAAAATGCCGGCTTTCTCAAGGCCCAGCAGACGCAATTGCTCGGCAGCGAGAAAACGGTGTTGTTCATTGCAGATCAGCCGCGGCAATTCTGCCCCCAGCCCGGCCAGACGCTGAATGGTGGCCTGCAGCATTGAAAAGTCGGCATCTGCCAGTGGCAGAAATTGCTTGGGATTGAGCTGCCGTGACAGCGGCCACAAACGGGAGCCCGACCCCCCGGCCATGATGATCGGAAAGAGCATGTTCATAATCCTTTGTATGCTTTAAGAGTTATCGCAGCGCATCCAGGTAGGCACGAGTATTGTCATGTACCTGCGCGCAGGCCTGCATCTCGGCCTGAGGCCACCAGCGATAGGCATCATGTTGAGCGTGAGGGGGGTGCAACAAGTCGTCTTCAGCCATAACCAGCTGGTAAGCCAGTACTACATAGTGGGTGTCCGGGCCTTGCCCGGGCGCCGCAAATACGCTGTCAGCATAGAAGTGCTCATACACCCCCAACAAGCGGGCGTCACTACGCGCACTGACCTTGCCCAGCTCTTCGCGGGTGAGCCGGCTGAAGGCCGCATCCAGGGTTTCATTTTTAAGGATACGGCCGCCGGGGACAAACCAGTTGCCCTGGGCCGGCCGATTAAGCCGTTGCCCCAACAGGCATTCGCCTTTGCTGTTCAAAACCACCAGATCGATGGAAATCAAGGGGGTTGAATCGACAACGCTGCGAAACAGTTCATTGCTGAGCCACATGATTTAAATCTCGCTCAGAAAACGGTTCAATATCTGGTCTTTATCCAGAAACTCGCCGGCATAGCCTGTAGCAATCGTATTGGGTACCGGCATGGCCAAAACGCTTTCGATACCCTCGATCAAGGCCTCGACCGATTCCGGCTCCACCAGGGTGGCGATGCCCGGGTACTCGGAGCACAGCAGCCCCAGGCTGGTATCAGGATCAGCGGTGATCAAGGCATTGCCGCCTACCGCCAGGATATTGGTGAGCTTGGACGGCAATACGGCATCCGCCGCCCCGCGCTTCTGGATCACCAGATGACAGTCGGCCGAAGCCAGCAGGGCAGGCAGATCGTCATAGGGCTGGAGCGGCGCAAACACAATATTGTGCAAGTTATGCTGCTGGCTAAGCTCCAGTAATCGGGCTTTACCGGCACCTTCCCCCACCACCAAAAACACCAGGTCGGTTCGCGCGCAAAGGCGTTGTGCCGCTTCGACCACGCATTCAAGGCCTTGCTTCTCGCCAATATTGCCGGAGTAAAGCAGTACGCGCTTGTCGGGGTCGACGCCAAGCCTGCGCAGCAGTTCGGCATCACGGGGCACATTACGGAAGCGGGCGGTTTCGGACCAGTTGGGAAAGAACCGCAACCGCTCTTTGGCAACGCCTTTTTCTGCCGCCCGCTGCAACATACCGCTGGAGATGGTCGATACCCGATCAAATGCCCGCAGCACCGCGCGCTCAACAGCAAACGCCCAGCGCTTGAGGCGCTCGCCCTTGGCGATGGACAGCCCGAACAGGGCATCCACTTCGTAATCCTGAATATGCAGCACCGAAGTGGCGCCTGTCAGTTTGGCCAGCGCCAGTGCCTGGGGGGCGCAAAACAGCGTTGGCACCACAAGGATCACCAGTTCAGGCTTCCAGCGTAACTGGGCCAGCATGGCAAAGGTCGACGACAACGAAAAACTGGCCAGATGCAGCAAGCGCTTGATAGCTGTGGGCTTGGCGGGAACATACAGCGGGCAACGAATGACCGTGACGCCAGCCTCCTGGCGTTGGTTAAAACGCCAGGTGCTGAAACCTTGCCAGACCTTCCAGTCCGGGTAATAAGGCGGGGCTGTAACCACCCGCACCTCATGGCCCTGAGCGGCCAGCCAGGCAGCCATCTCACCGCTGTATTTGCCGATACCGGTCAGCTCCGGGCTGTAGTTGATACCGTAGAGCAGGATCTTCATCAGTGTGTCCGCGCCTGTTGCACGTTAGTCACGTACCAGTCATAAGCATCTTTGAGTCCGTCTTCCAGACTGATGCTGGCCTGCCAGCCCAGGGACCTGAGGCGTGATACATCCATCAACTTGCGCGGAGCACCATCCGGCTTGCTGGTATCGAAGCTCAGCTTGCCTGTAAAACCGGTGACCTCGGCAATGGTTTTGGCCAGTTGACCAATGGTGCAGTCAACGCCGGTACCCACGTTGATATGGGACAGCATCGGCTGGGTATTGGCCTGATAAGTGGCATCATCCAGTGCCATCACATGGATACTGGCCGCGGCCATATCGTCCACATGCAAGAACTCGCGCATTGGCGTACCTGTACCCCAGATCACCAACTCATCGTCGCCGCGCTGAACCGCTTCATGGAAGCGGCGCAGCAGGGCAGGGATCACATGGCTGTTCTGCGGGTGATAGTTATCATGGGGGCCATACAGATTGGTCGGCATTACGCTGCGGTAATCACGACCATGCTGACGGTTATAGCTTTCACACAACTTGATCCCGGCGATCTTGGCAATCGCATAGGGCTCATTGGTGGGCTCCAGGGTACCGGTGAGCAGGGCCTCTTCGCGCATCGGCTGCTCAGCATGCTTGGGGTAAATACACGATGAGCCGAGAAACAACAGCTTGTGTACATCGTTCAGGTGGGCGGCCTGAATGATATTGGCCTGAATCATCAGATTTTCGTAGATGAAATCAGCCGGGTAGGTGTTATTCGCCTGAATACCACCTACCTTTGCCGCTGCCAGATACACCTGATCGATCTTATGCGCCTGGAAAAAAGCCTGCACGGCCTGTTGATCCAGCAGATTCAGGGTATCGCGCCCGGCCGTCACAATACGGGTATAACCCAGTGTCTGCAGGCGGCGGACGATGGCCGAGCCGACCATCCCGCGATGGCCGGCGACAAAGATATTCTGGTTCAACTCGCGGGCCATACTCAGTTCTCCGTAGCCACCGGCAAGTCATGGCCGTGCTCTTTAAGCAATGCGTGACGCTGGGCGACCTTAAGGTCTTCGCGAACCATTTCGGTGCACATTTCCTGGGCGGTGATTTCCGGTACCCAGCCCAACAGTTCTTTGGCTTTGGTCGGGTCGCCGAGCAAGGTTTCAACTTCGGCAGGGCGGAAGTAGCGCGGGTCTACCTTGACGATAATATCGCCCACCTTGAGGGCCGGGGCCTTGTCGCCATCAATGCTGGCAACAATCGCATGCTCATTGACGCCTTCGCCCACGAACTGCAGGCCAATGCCCAGTTCGGCAGCTGACCAGCGTACAAATTCACGCACCGAGTACTGCACGCCGGTAGCGATCACAAAGTCATCGGCCACATCTTGTTGCAGCATCATCCACTGCATGCGCACGTAGTCTTTGGCATGGCCCCAGTCACGCAGTGCATCCATATTGCCGAGGAACAGGCATTGCTCCAGGCCCTGGCTGATATTGGCCATTGCTCGGGTGATCTTGCGGGTTACAAAGGTCTCGCCACGGCGCGGCGACTCGTGGTTGAACAGGATGCCGTTGCAAGCGTACATACCGTAGGCTTCGCGGTAGTTAACGGTAATCCAGTAGGCGTACATTTTGGCTACGGCATAAGGTGAACGCGGGTAAAAAGGCGTTGTTTCCTTTTGCGGCGTTTCCTGCACCAGGCCGTAGAGTTCGGAAGTCGAGGCCTGATAGAAGCGGGTTTTCTTTTCCAGACCCAGCAGGCGGATGGCTTCCAGAATACGCAGCGTACCCATGGCATCCACATCTGCCGTGTATTCCGGCGACTCGAAGCTGACGGCAACATGGGATTGAGCACCCAGGTTGTAAACCTCGTCAGGCTGCACTTCTTGAATAATGCGGGTGAGATTGGATGAGTCTGTCAGATCGCCGTAGTGAAGTATGAAGTTTTGATTGTCGACGTGCGGATCTTGATATATATGATCAACACGCTGAGTGTTAAATGAAGAGGCTCTGCGTTTAATGCCATGTACTTGATAACCTTTTTCTAAAAGAAACTCTGCAAGATAGGAGCCGTCTTGCCCAGTTACTCCAGTAATTAATGCTTTTTTAATGCTCATTTTAATCCTGCACCTTGTGTTTAACGGATTCAATTATAGATGAATATAATGCAATGTATTTTTTTGCGACTACACGGCTTTCAAAGCTGTCAAGAACTTTTAGTCGTGCGTTTGTACAAAGTTGTTCGTGGTGAATTGAGTTAAGAACCCATAGTATACCTTCGGCGAGGCTTTTAGAATCATATGCCTTAGCTAGATATCCATTTTTCTTGTGATCTACAATGTCTAGTAGCCCTGTTGCTCCGAAAGCCACAACTGGCGTCGCACATGCCATAGCTTCGGCTGCAGTCTGTCCAAAGGACTCCTGAATTGAAGGGACTACCATGACATCGGCTGAACAATATAGTGAAACTAAAGTTTCATCATCACTAATGTGGCCAAAGTAGTGAGTTTTGAATCCTAGAATATCATTTGTTTCTTTCTGCCCATTGCCGAAAACTACTAATTCAATTTGTGTGTCTTGAGGGATGTGGTCTAAAGCTTTCTTTAATATAGAATAACCTTTATTGATATCTTTTGTGGCAGAGCTTGCACCAAATAATATTAGCTTTTTGTCTGCAGGGAGATCAAGAAGGTCTCTAGCTGAACGTTTGTTTGTGGGTCTAAATAATTCCGTATTCAGAGGGTTGGGTAAGTGAGCAACATTTTGGTTTTTTAGTAAATCAGATGATCGTGCGCATTCAGCTATCCAGTTACTTACGCCAACGAAGGTTACATTGGAAAGCTTCGAGTAGTGAACTTTCTTTCTCTGTGCGACCTTGCGGCTAAGGTCATTTGACTTGTCAGAATTTAGGATAGGGCACTTCCCACAACTCAACTTATATCGTTCGCAATCCCACATAACATGACAGCCACCAGTAAAAACCCAATTATCATGCATTGTCCAAACTATAGGTTTTGCTATATTGGAAATATCCTCTATAGACAAGCCTCCTGCATTAATCCAATGTAAGTGAACTAGGTCTGCTTCTGAGTCATTAATATACTTTACTATGTTGGTGTTATTGGGCTTTCCGCTAGAAAACATCACTCTTTTTTTTGCAGAAAAAAGACCAGGAAGTCTATCGAAAGAAACTCTATATAGTAAATTTATTTTTTCAGAGGTTTTGAGTTTTTTGGGATATATGCTTTTGTACTCGACATCTATTCCAGTCCGCTCAAGTGAGTCGGCAAGCCGCACTGCTGCTCTTGCTGCCCCCCCTTTGTCATAGTATGAATTCAATATCAGGATTTTCAATTTTTATGCGCTTTGGATGAAGTTTGATGATCGAGAGAGCGTAATGCGCGAAGTGATCGCCCTTTCGGTGCTTTAAGCAGGTTTTCAATTTTATTTGATATGATTAGAAGTGCCGAAGGTATTATTACTGCCTGGCTTAATGCGCAGTTTAAGAATAAAGTTGAATTGCTCCGGAAAAACATAAATGGCATGAGTGACAAAATAGAAATAAAATACGACATCCGAAGAGCATTTTTTGTGGAACCATTTGAAAGAAATTTTAGTATGGAACCTAAAATGAAACACGCAAATGCACTTCCAACTATCCCGAAGTTCGCCAACATCACATACACAATGCTGGTAGCGCCAACGGGATTGTCGTAATAAAAGCCACTACTAAATTTGGATATGAACTCGAGTTTGGAAGGCCATATGACGGATGGTATCATCGCTAAAATGGACGTAATTAACTCTTTAGGAAAGGCAAAATATGGCAATGAATTATATTGAATGAAAGATCCTGCGCCTATCCAAGTAAAAAAAACCTCTGCTAACAGAATGAAGGAGAGACCATCTGAGTTTATGTTATCACCCTGTCTTAAAAGCCCTATCAATAGTATTGTGGAGGCTATAGCCGGAACAGCCATAAAAATCAAAATCACTTTCTTGCTTAGTATTATATTTCTTGTTGATAAAAAGGCTATATACAAAAAAGCTAGGACTGCAGGTAGGACAAACATTCTTCCGCCAAGCCCTAGCAAGAATACAGAGTTAGCTAGTAGTAGAAGCAAAATTATTCTAAAATTCTTCGTCTGATTTGATGTGTAAAAAAACACAGCAAGCGTAGTGTAAATTATGTTTAACCCGGACAAAAAGCTTTTGGCTGAATTCGTTTCGTTCCAGTTGATGCCAGCATATCCTTTGAAAGAATATGATCTTAAGGCGTAGTACGAATAGAGTTGAAAGATCACAAGCAGCGAAATCAATACATAAAATACTATGCCCGAATTTTTAGTATGGGTGTATACATGTCTTTTTGTTCTTGGTGATGTAAAGCCTAAAATAAAAAATAAAAAATATAAAACAAGGATGGAGAAATAACTAACTTTGTCTAGTTGGTCAGAGTATCCAGATATTAACTTTGCAAGAGGAAAGTTCTTGGAGTAGTAGTAATCGGATAGAATGACGGGCAATACAAGATAGTATAAAGTGCCAAGCGCCATGGCACTAATGACTAAGATGTTTCGCTTTCTTGGATGGGAATTGCAGTTGTAAATAAAGGGCTTGGGATTTGTCATTTCCTGCTCTCGGTTATAGCTTGTTTTAAATATAGTTTTGAGTTTTCACGCAAGACGTTCAGGAGTTTATTTATTTTGTTAAAGTCAGGTGATTTATTAGCCAGCGCGACTGCGGTCTTTTGATCTTTTAGCATATAATCCTCGGACTCTAATGCCTTTAGCAAGCTTGATATTCTGTTTGTTCCCGTGGGTGGGGGGGTGACGATAAATGGTTTATTGAAGTTTACAGAAAATGCTGTCCCATGAAATGAGTTTGTTATGATAAATGACGCGCCGTTGAACAGGCGTATGAAATCTAAAGGGCCTGCATCACGAATATGTTCGCGGCAGTGGAATCCACTAAAAGGATCCTGGTCTATTGTGACGACATCTAGATTTAGGTGTTTCGAGACGAGCTTTACTGTTTCCTTGAGTATTGCATCTTTCTTTAGTACGTAGACTAAAAGGTAAGGTCGCTTATTAGTTGTTGTTGAGATCGCAAGCTTGCTTAACCATTCATCTTTATCTAAAAGCAGTGTAGGGTCTACGACATGGGACACTGGTCTATTTAAAATCAAGCTAAGATATTTTGCTGAGTCGGACTCTCTCACCGAAATACTATCGAAGCTCTTTAGGTGATCGGTCACTTCTTTTTCTTCAGATTTGGAAAATTTGTGAGAGCCAAAGCTAGAAGCATAAGAGAGTTTACGAGTAGCGCCTGCGAATTGTAAAAAATAATTAGAATCTATAGTTTTGTGTTGATTAACAATATTAGGATTCCAGATTTGGTCGCTACCGCATAATATCAAATCATAGTTCCCGCTGATTGAGTTTAGAACCTCTTGGGGGCTTCCCGATAGGGTGTAATGATTATTGAAGAAGTGCTTGAATTTTTTCAAAAGGCGCATTCTAGGTTTGGCTCTAAATATATCTTTCCCTATTCTTAACAGATCCCTAGGGCCTGTTCCGATCCGAAACAAATCCATAGTCTTATCAGTATGAGTATTTTTATAGTTGATGATTTCTGGTTGCCCGATTTTTTTTAAGTACTCTTGCGTAGCAAAGGTTTGTAGGACGGCGCCATAGTTGCTTGAGTTATGTATAGTCAAAATTCCGATTTTCATAAAGTCTCCGGTATAATATATTTAATTGATTAAATTGGCTTTTATTTTTTTATAGGTTTCGGTAAATTCAGGTTTTATTGCCACGGAGGGTTCTAGGATCAATTCATTTTCAATGTGGAATCTAGAACCTAACCTGTTTTTAATTTCAATCATGTAATCTAATGAATCTGCAATAGGTGAGGTCCCTCTATTAATGAAAATATTCATACTTTTCTTAGACGGCGTATAGTTGTTTGCGCTAATCTTTTTTGCTAGCAGCCTGTTTAGGGAATCTCCGAACAAGCCTTCAGTTATGCGAGAATCCCCGCAACACCTGATCCGAGCCGCCCATGAGCCAGATGAGCTTTTCCGACTTTGAGTACGCCGGCAAGCGCAAGCAAACCCGCCGAGAGCGCTTCCTCGCCGAAATGGATCAGGTGGTGCCCTGGGCAGGCCTGCTGGAGCTGATCGAACCGTTCTACCCCAAGGCCGGCGGCGGTAGAAAACCCTATCCTCTGGAAACCATGCTGCGCATCCATCTGTTGCAGAACTGGTTCTCCCTGAGCGACCCGGCCATGGAAGAAGCGCTCTACGAAATCACGCCCATGCGCCAGTTCGCACGCCTGACGCTGAGCGCGCCAATCCCCGAAGACACCACGATCATGAACTTCCGGCACTTGCTGGAGAAGCATCAGCTCGCACCGGCAATCCTTGCGGTCATCAATGGTTATCTGCAGGAAAAAGGCCTGTCGCTGCGCCAAGGCACCATCGTCGATGCCACCATTATTCATGCCCCCAGCTCGACCAAAAATAAAGAAGGCAAGCGTGATCCCGAGATGCACCAGACCAAGAAAGGCGGTCAGTATTTCTTCGGGATGAAGGCGCACATCGGTGCCGATGTCGAGTCCGGCCTGGTGCATCACGTCCATGGCACCGCTGCCAATGTGGCCGATGTCACGCAGGTGGCTGAACTGCTGCATGGCGAAGAAAACGCCGTGTATGCAGATGCCGGTTACACCGGTGTCGAAAGGCGCGAAGAGCATGAAAATCGGGGGGTGATCTGGCAGATTGCAGCGCGTCGCAGCACCTATTCCAAGCTGAACCAGCGCAGCGTACTGTACAAAGCCAAGCGCAAGATCGAGTTCTGCAAGGCTCAGACACGGGCCAAGGTCGAGCATCCGTTTCGCGTGATCAAGCGGCAGTTTGGTTACGTGAAAGTACGTTTTCGTGGGCTGATGAAAAACACGGCTCAGTTGACCACGCTGTTCGCCCTGGCAAACCTGTGGAGGGTTCGAAAACAGCTCATGGGTATGGGTGAGGTTCGCGTTTAACACGGAGAACCGGTCGAAAAAGCTCTCCGTACATGATTTTTCGGTCACTTTTCGTCCAATGACGCTGTAGGTGCCTGGAAAATTGCAACTTGCCGCGGCTGCACGACAAGTTGATCGGAGCATCCTTAGAGGGGTATTATTAGGTTTCTTTCTGTTGAAAAATTTAGCTATTGGGTTTTTATATAATATTTTTGTTAAAATAAATGCAGCATTATATAGTTTTGTTTCGTTTCGAATGATTTCTTGGTAGAAGTTGCCGTTTACTGAAAACATACTTCCTAAATTCGGGTAGCAAAACTCTTGGTATGAGTGTCGTGCTATATGAAAAACCTCGATTTTGTCAGCGATCTCTTCTTGGTCGCCTGTTTCAATTTTAAATCGTACTCTTGTTATTATATTTCGCGTACCTTTGAAGGTTGATGTTCTGTAGTTGAATTTGCACATTTCTTTTGTCGCGGTTTTTATATTGCCTGCTTCGTCAATGTATTCAACTGAAATTATTTTATCAGAAATTGAATATCCGTAGGCCCCTGCATTCATGAAAACACCACCGCCGACGCTGCCAGGGATGCCTTCTAGACCCTCAAAACCTTTCGCACTATGTATTACAGCTACTCTGACAAAGTCCTGTAATGAGTACCCGCCCTCTACATCTATATATCCATCCGCAACTTCAATGCCGATTACGTTCTTGGTGGATAATATTACAGAGTATTCAATTTCATCGAAAAGAAGTACGTTGGAAGTGAATCCTATGGTTTTAAACTCTATTTTTTTTGAATAAGATACTTTGTTACTTTTATTAGATCGCTAACCGAGTTTGGGCAGATATATGTATTTACATTCCCGCCTGTCTTATAAAACGTCTCGAACTTAATATTGTAATTTTTTCTGAACCATATTTTTTCTGACTCTAGATAGAGTGATAAGTTTTCTAGCACTTCTAGGGTGTCCATATTAATTGTTTCTCATTGAGGTTCATGTGGTATAGATTTCCCAACTACTTTCTTTTGGGCGAAATAGTAGTATAGTACTAGTAGTAGGAGATCAGATAGCACTGTTGATACTGCTGCGCCTATTACTTCGTATTTTGGTATTAGTAGAAGACTAAAAGTTATCATGGTCAGCGCGGAAATACCCATAAGGTATACTTTTATCTTCATGTGTTCCTGGGTCAATAGGGCGGAGCCAGCGTTGCTTGCAACAAACCTGATAGGGGCGCAAATGGCTAAAACCTGCAAAACTACGATGGATGATTTGTATTCTTCGCCGAATAATATTGGAATTGCCCAGGGAGCTAGCGAGATGATAATAGCAAATGCCAATACGCCTAATGTCAGCATTGCTTTAGTTCCAATATTATAAACTTTCAGGAACATTTTTCTGTCGTGATTTGCCCATCTATGAAGTTTTGGTAAAAGAAATTTTTGATAAATAACACTGGGTACTAGATAGGCAGCTGTCATGACGGAAAAGGCTACGGAATAAGATGCAGATTGAGTTGGGCCGTTAATTAATCCTACAATTAAAATGTTTATTTGAAACATTATTAAGTGGAAAGTTGCTGCCATCCCGAATGGGAACGCATCAATTGCAACTTCTTTGACTGAAGGTTTTTTTGTTTGAAATGTTGACTGCTTGGTTGAATGGCCTTTCAGCGCCAACTTTCCATGTTTTAGTTTAGACATCTCGCGCACGCCCCATATTATCACTGGAAGCGACACTAGCGCGTATATGATAGAAGTTGTCAGGGAGTCCATTGCATACGGTGTGAATAGAATAGCAACTGAAATCAAAATTAATCTTAATCCGTGCGGTATTATTTGGACTGCGCTAAGTAATAGATATCTCTCTTCGAGTTGCAGTTTAGAAGTTGTTAGCTCTAAATACAGTTGTTGAATTATATATGTGCTAAGTATTACTAGTGAGTATTGGGTTGTCTTTGTATTTGGGCCAATTATTGCCCAGGTAATTATTGCAGCTATAGAACAAACACCTGAAAATTTTATGAAATCAAATGATGGTGAGATCCATCTTATACCTGCGTGCCCTTCAACACCGAAGATTTTTAGCCAGAGTTGAGCGACTCCAAAACCCGCTACAGGGACAAGTATCGATGCTGCCGAAAGTGCAGATGCGAAGGAGCCATACTCTGTAGGTCCTAGTGTTCGCGCCAAGATCACCTGTGTTATGAAAGCACAGAAGGCACCCAGTAAAGAACCGAGCCAAAGAAATGATATGGCGTGTAACATCTTCTTGAGGTTCATCTGCAGGTGAAATATTCTTTTGAAGTTTTTAATATTTTTGCTACCGTTTGATTGATGAATGATCATGTCCTGCAAAAGTTTAAGCGACGCAGGCTTGATGGTAAATTATTGCTTGTATTTGTGGTTTACAGAAAAACATTTTCGAATGGTGATGGTGTTATCTATCGGCATGCTACCGCCACAGCATTATGCGCTGATTCCTGCAAGCGATGACATATAACGAGTTTTTCGAGTTGCTCTGTGACGAAAAACGGAAGTAACAATTTCAGTGCTTGAAATCAAAATGAATCAGATCAATGTTCGTATTCATAATAAGTATATTTGGCTAAAACTTTCTTATGCACATAACAGAGAATTGAATTTTGCAAGATAGAGACGAAAAAGCGTGTCACAATCAAATTGTTGTTAGGTCGTGGTAGTGGCGTTCGGCCAGAATTTCAGACAGACTTTTTTTGCCTGAGGCTCCCATGACTTTACGTAAATAACTTTTGCGCAGATTCAAATTTAGCGAGCACTGCTTGCTGGCGCAGTTTGCGCAACAACTGTCACAAGGTGGGTGGAAGTGAAATTCTACCGACTAGTTTAAGGTTGTCGACAGCGGTGCCGATGTTGATGCGAGATCTGATAAGTTCAATTTGTTTAGCTGATTAGGATTCGTTTCCAAACATACTCTCCATATTAGAAAAGCTCAGAATTTCTCATTTCTTTGGTTCGACCTGGACTAAGGCTGTCGCCTGCTACAAGTACGGAACTAATACGATATAAAATGCATCTGCGGTCATCAAACAACATTAAGGCGTATGAGCCAAATAGTGCTTTATGGTACTAGCAGTACATTTTGCTATAAGTTGCCATAGTAGGTGTTCAGGAATGCTACCGCCCCAGGATTAAATGCTACTCCCTGAAAGCGGATACTATCGGTTGTTATTGTGCTCTGTCCTGAATAAGCACTAAAAAACGCCCTTATGTTGTCAGGGCGCCAAGGTAGTAAGCAGTCTTAGGTCAGTTAAACTTTGTCGGACTTGTATTCGTAGTTGTAATACCCATAAGCGCCATAGCCATACTTGGCCGAAGCGCGGCGTTCTACCCCGTTGAAAATGGCACCTTTAAGGTCGATACCATTCTGCGCAAAGCGGCGCATGGTCAGTTCAATTTCACGGGCCGGGTTGAGTTCGAAGCGGGTCACAATGAGGTTGGTGCCCGACTGACGGCCGACAATGGCGGCATCTGTAACCGCCAAGAATGGCGGGGTGTCAAGGATGACCAAGTCGTACTGGGCGCTGACCTGTTCGAGTAACTCGCTGAAGTTTTTATGCATCAACAGTTCAGACGGGTTGGGCGGAATTTGCCCGCGGCCAATCACAAACAGGTTTTCGACCTCTGTTTTATGGGTGGCTGTGTTCAGGTCGCAGCGCTTGGCCAACAGGTCAGACAAGCCGTTTTCAACCGGGATGTCGAACATTTTGTGGATGTAGCCTTTGCGCATGTCCACGTCCACCAACAACACACGCTGGCCGGATTGGGCGATAACTGCGGCCAGGTTGGCCGACACAAAGGACTTGCCCACTTTGGGGCTTGGGCCGGAAATCATCAGGCGATTGTTGTCGGCTTCCAGCATGGCAAAGTGCAAGCTGGTGCGCAGGCTGCGCAGGCCTTCAATCGCCAGGTCTGTCGGGTGGCTGCTGGCAAGCAGGGGGGGCGCACGGCGGCCACGGCCGGATGAGCTTTTGCCGTCTTCTACTTTTTGCAGGGAGCTGAATGGAATGGAGGCATACACCGGCAGGCCAAGCTTTTCGATATCGTCCGGGTTTTCCACGCCGCGATTCAGGGCCTTGCGAAACAATACATAACTAACGGCTATCAAGCCGCCGAGCAAGGTGGCAATCAGCACGATCAAGGGTTTATTTGGCTTGACTGGGTTACGCGTATCTACATCGGCGACATCGACTAGGCGCACGTTGCCGACGGTGCCGGCACGCATCACGTCCAGTTCCTGGGATTTGTTCAGTAATTGGGTATAAATTTCGGTGCTGACTTTAAGGTCGCGGGTCAGGCTTAATAGTTCCTGTTGGGTGGTTGGCAGCCCCTCAACCTGTTTTGCGAGTCGTTTTTGTTTGCTGGTCAGTTCCGCCAGTTGCCCCATCAGTGCACGATAGGCCGGGTGCTGAGGGGTGAATTTACGGTCCATCTCGGCTTGTTGCAGTTTCAAGGTGGAGATATTGGTCTCCAGTGCCACGATCTGGTCGAGAATGGCCTTGGCTTCAAGGCTGATATCAATCGACTTGCTGCGAATTTGAAATGCATTCAATGCATTTTCAGCTTTTTCCAGATCCTGGCGTACTTGCGGTAGTTGGTCTTTTAGGAAGCCTAGGCTCTGCTCTGCTTCAGCGGAAGTACGCTCAATATTTTGCTGTACATACAGACGGGCAATTTCATTGAGCGTCTGGATTGCTTTCGAGGGTTCTGTGCTCTCTAGCGCAAGGCTGATCATGCCGGATTCTTTACCGCGCTCCGCTACATCCAGCACTTTCTGATAATTCAAAATAGCGGTAAGGCGAGGGTCGCGCGTGACACTGAACTCCGTTCCAGGGTTTGCGCGCAAACGCTCAACGAGTAACTTGATACCCTCTTTGTTGTACAGTTCTCCAACCTTGGCTTCAGCCAGAATATTATTGTCTTCGTCTTTCAAGACAAAATTGCCCGCTTCTCCGTTAATCAGGGTCAGTTCCTGGCCTAATAACTCAGCAGGCAATTCGAGTTCGGCGATTTTTAGTTGTTCCCCGCCCCAGGCATAACTGTTAAAGCCCAGCACTGGAGAGGCCAAGTCGGTGCTTGGTTCTGGTTTAAAATGACGGGCTAAAAATTCGCCGATCAGTGGGAAATAGTTGGGTTCAATTTCGATATCCAACTGCAAATTATCGACCGCAGTGCCGATAGTTTTACGCGACTTGATCAGTTCAATTTCTGTTGCCGATGGTGATTCTTTGCCCAACATTCCTCCAATATCAGAGAAACCCAGCGGGTCACTTTTCTTGGGTTCGACCTGAATCAACGCATTAGCCTGGTACACCGGTGTAGCCAACAGGGCGTAAGCAACCCCCGCAGCCATAAACACGCCCGTGACGCCGGCAATCAGCCATTTATGGTCGATCAGCGTACCCAACAACCCCATCAGGTCAATTTGGTCGTTGTCGTCATCTTGTTCATGGGGCTTTGTCACGGGTGTTTGCTGCATAAGTCGGTTTCTTATCTTCACAGGTAATTCGAGGAATGACTCAGCGTTTGATCCGCTGGGCCCATGCATTTACGGCGGCGTCAATCAGTGCGTACGCATGCACAAAAGCAGGCTTGCCCTGGCGGTACGGGTCGTTGATTTCGCGGTTGTCTTGCCATTTGCCCAGCAGAAAAACTTTGCCCCGAGCCTCTGGAGCGAGGCTTAGGACACCATTAATATGATGTTGTTCCATGACCAAAATAAGATCGGCTTCATTTATTTTGGCAGCGGTCAGCTGGGTGGAGATATGTTCAGGCACAGCGTGGCCATGTTCTTCTAGAACGGCCGCCGCTGTGGCTTCGATGGGCTTGCTTTTTACGGCGCTCAGGCCTGCGGAGCTCACGACGATGTCGGTAGGCGCAAGGGCGACCCGCAAGAGATGCTCGGCGGTAGGGCTGCGGCAAATATTGCCAATGCAGACAATCAAGATTCGTTTAAACAAGGCAGCTTCCTTTGTGCCATACATGCTCAGCCGGCGAGAGCACTTAACGAATCGTCACGACCAATACTCCCTGTCCAGGGAGTGGCTGTGCCTATCAATAAAGGCTGCCGGCATCCGTATGATGTGGCGATGGCCTGGGCAGGAGCACAGTTGCTCCGGCTTTATTACAGATAAAGGGTCGGTACGAAATTGAACGGGCAAAATATTAACTGCGAACCGATTGCAATATCAACCTTTAAATCTGCAGGCGATTTTGTTTGAGCTATATAGCTGTATTTCAATATCTATTGTTCGACAATAAATAACATTTCGGCCATTTTCGACCAAAAATAACTCCGCTTAATGGCAGGTCTCTTGAGCCGGGCCCTGTGTTGGCGGGCGCTGCCCCGGACTTGGGTGCGGCCCTTGCCGGGGCCGTGTACAGACGGGTGGTGTGCGCAGGCCGGTGTTCAGGGGCCCGAAATCGGGTGTTTTTACCGCAGGTTTGTGGCACGCCCTAGCCCTGCCAGGGCTCGGTCGAGCGGGATAGTGGCACTATGATATGGTTGTGTAAATAGTGTTTTAGAACTTGTTTCGGGCATGGCAGGCATGGCTTATAACCCTGGAATAATAGTTCTGACTATAAAGCTATATAAGTTAAATGATGGCTTAGTTGCTGCGTTAAGTTAGTGCATGTTTCAAAGTTGTGCCCGGGATTGTGTCAGTACAGTGACTTGAATATGGCTTATGGTCGCGATAGGGGCGGCGCAGGGGTGAATATTCACAGTTTGCTGCTTGGGAGGTGGGTTGTCGTTGTTGGGTGGTACGGGGCCAGGTGGGGTTTTTTGACCTTTTTTTTCAGGCGTTTCGTACGACGTTTCGCTTTCATTGCCGTGAAACATCCTAGGGAAGCTCCGATCAACTTGCCGCAACCGCGCAGTAAGTTGAAAATCCCGCTGAATTTGGCGCTATTGACCGCGAAAT